>NZ_JBSFJC010000036.1:0-68679 GCF_053597855.1 Kitasatospora sp. NPDC001225 | reverse complement strand
GAGCGGGGGCGCGAGTTCGGCCTGATCTTCCCCTCGATCGGCACCGACCGGACCATGGACGGCCGCGTCCTCGTCCGCTTCAACACGGCGCCGGCGTCAACGCTCCTGAACCTCCTCACCCTGCTCCTCGACGCCGAGCGCAGGACCTCGTGCGATACCTGATCGGGACGGCCTTCGCCGTCCTCCTCGCCCTCGCGACCGCCATCGTCGCCCTGGGCATCGTCACCACCCTCCGCGCGGCCCCGCCGCCCGACCAGGACGCCTGACCCCGCCAGCCCCCGCCGCCCACGCGCCGGGGGCTGCGGCACGATGGACCCCATGCACAGCGACCACTACGCGCCGCCGACCACCCTCCTCGGCCTCCTCCAGCGCGGCCGGGGCCAGGGCGTGCTGATAGCCGCCGCCGACCGCTCCTCGGTCGCCGAACTCGTCCACGGCTGCATCCGCTGGGACTGGCGCTGGGACTCGCAGGTGGACGACCGACACCTCTACCTGGCCCGACTGATCCGGGACCTGGAACTCCCGCTCGGGCCCGTGGTCGAGATGGCGACGGCCCAGGACGAAGACACCCGTGACCGGGCCATCAGCGTGCTGGAACTGCTGGTGCTCGCCGGCTCGGCGGACGCCCGGGCGGCGCTGCCGGACTTCGTTCCGGAGGAGAATGAGCCGCCCGCGCCCCGCCCGGTGCGGCGGCCGGATCCGTACCCGGAGCGGGACAGTGCGAGCCTGCTGGCCCTGCTACGCGATCCGGCGGCGCCCGAGGGTGCCAAGGCCTCCGCTCTCGTGGCCCTCTCGCTCCGCCCGCCCGAGCCCGCGCTGATCCCAATGGTCCCTGGCCTCGGTGCCGCCGACGGCATCCGACCGCTGCCGCTGCTGGGTAAGGCCGTCGACCGGCTGGCCGGGCAGGCCGTGCCAGCGGCCCGGGAGTGGGCGGCCTCGGAGCAGGCGTGGCTGGCCGAGATCGGCCATGCGGTGCTGGCCGCCCACGGCGACGAGGGTGACGTGCCGAGCTTGCTCGCCGAGCTGGAGCGGCGGTGGGTGGACCGGTCCTGGTGCGGCCCGGACGATCTCGCGCGCGGTCTCGCCCGCTTCGGGCCGGAGGCTGCCGACGCGGTCTCGCTGCTGCGCCGTTTCTGGCTCTGGACCCCGCACTCGTACGAGCGTGCCGACTACCTGGAGGCGCTGGCGGCGATGGGGGCCGCCGGCATGGCCGAGGCGTACGTCGAGTCGCTGTGGGACTGCGAGGCGCGAGCCCGGCTGCTCGCCGTCGAGTACGCCCCCGACCGGCCCGACGTGCGCGACCGCCTGGCCTGTCTGGGGGACGATCCGATGGAGGAGCCGGAGGTCCGCGAGGCCGCCGGGGCGCGACTCGCCGGGCCGGCCTAGGCACCTTCGCCAGAGACCGGGAAGCCGTTCGAAGAGGGCTAGAGTGGACGCGTGAACGTGTGAGTGATGGCCCGGGCCCCGCGAGGCGCTCCGGGCCACATCCATTTCCAGGGGAACCCCCTGTGACCTGCGCGTTCGCCGGCCAGCCAGATCAGCACCAGAGCCTCCGGAGGCCCCGCCTTGAGCGACCAGCCGTTCGCGCATCTGCACGTCCACACCGAGTACTCGATGCTGGACGGTGCCGCCCGGCTGAAGCAGATGTTCAAGGAGGTCGAGCGCCTCGGTCAGACCCATGTGGCCATGACCGACCACGGCAACATGTACGGCGCCGCCGAGTTCCACCGGCAGGCGACCGACGCGGGCATCACCCCCGTCATCGGCATCGAGGCGTACGTCGCCCCGGAGTCCCGCTCGAACACCAAGCGCATCCTGTGGGGCCAGCCGCACCAGAAGCGGGACGACGTCTCGGCGTCCGGCGCGTACACCCACAAGACCATCTGGGCCCGGAACAAGGAGGGCCTGCACAACCTCTTCAAGCTGACCTCGCGCTCGTACTCCGAGGGCTGGCTGGTGAAGTGGCCCCGGATGGACAAGGAGCTGATCGCCGAGCTGTCCGGCGGCCTGATGGCCACCACCGGCTGCCCCTCCGGCGAGGTGCAGACCCGGCTGCGCCTGGGCCAGTTCGACGAGGCGCTGAAGTCCGCCGCCGACTACCAGGACATCTTCGGCAAGGAGAACTACTTCCTGGAGCTGATGGACCACGGCCTCGACATCGAGAAGCGGGTCCGCGACGGGCTGCTGGAGATCAGCAGGAAGCTGGACATCCCGCCGGTCGTCACCAACGACTCGCACTACACCACCGAGGCCGACGCCGGGGCGCACGACCTGCTGCTCTGCGTCCAGACCGGCAAGAACCTCTCGGACCCGGACCGCTTCCGCTTCGACGGCACCGGCTACTACATCAAGTCGGCCGCCGAGATGTACGCCCTCGACTCCTCGGACGCCTGGCAGGAGGGCTGCCGCAACAGCCAACTCCTCGTCGCCTCCCGGGTCGACACCGAGGGCATGTTCAAGTTCAAGAACCTCATGCCGCGCTTCCCGATCCCGGAGGGCTTCGAGTCCGAGGCGGACTTCTTCAAGTCCCAGGTGTGGAAGGGCATGGACTGGCGCTTCCCGAACGGGTACGACGAGGAGCACAAGAAGCTCGCCGAGTACGAGATGGACACCATCATCCAGATGGGGTTCCCGGCGTACTTCCTCGTGGTCGCCGACTTCATCATGTGGGCCAAGAGCCAGGGCATCGCGGTGGGCCCGGGCCGTGGTTCGGCGGCCGGTTCGCTGGTCGCGTACGCGATGGGCATCACCGACCTCGACCCGATCCCGCACGGCCTGATCTTCGAGCGCTTCCTCAACCCCGAGCGCATCTCGATGCCCGATGTCGACATCGACTTCGACGAGCGCCGGCGCGGTGACGTGATCCGCTACGTGACCGAGAAGTGGGGATCCGACAAGGTCGCCATGATCGTCACGTACGGCACCATCAAGGCGAAGGCCGCCATCAAGGACTCCTCGCGGGTCCTCGGCTACCCGTACGCGATGGGCGACCGGATCACCAAGGCGATGCCGCCGGACGTGATGGGCAAGGGCATCCCGCTCTCCGGCATCACCGACTCCTCGCACCCCCGCTACAGCGAGGCCGGCGAGATCCGCGGGCTGTACGAGAACGACCCGGACGTCCGGAAGGTCATCGACACCGCGCGCGGCATCGAGGGCCTGATCCGTCAGCCCGGCGTGCACGCCGCCGGCGTCATCATGTCCGCCGAGCCGCTGACCGACCACATCCCGGTCTGGACCCGGCACACCGACGGCGTCACCATCACGCAGTTCGACTATCCGACTTGTGAGGGCCTCGGCCTCCTCAAGATGGACTTCCTCGGCCTGCGCAACCTGACGATCATGGACGACGCCGTCAAGGCGATCGAGAAGAACAAGGGCGTCAAGATCAACCTGCTTGATCTGCCCCTGGACGACAAGCCGACCTACGAACTCCTCGCCCGCGGCGACACGCTCGGCGTCTTCCAGCTCGACGGCGGCCCCATGCGCTCGCTGCTGCGCCTGATGAAGCCCGACAACTTCGAGGACATCTCCGCCGTCCTGGCGCTGTACCGGCCCGGCCCGATGGGCGTCAACTCCCACACCAACTACGCGCTGCGCAAGAACGGTCAGCAGGAGATCACCCCGATCCACCCGGAGCTGGAGAAGCCCCTGGAGGAGGTGCTCCGGCCGACGTACGGCCTGATCGTCTACCAGGAGCAGGTGCAGAAGGCCGCGCAGATCCTGGCCGGCTACTCGCTCGGCCAGGCCGACCTGCTGCGCCGCGCCATGGGCAAGAAGAAGAAGGAGATCCTGGAGGCGGAGTTCGTCCCCTTCCAGAAGGGCTGCCGCGAGCGCGGCTACTCCGACGCGGCCATCCAGGCCGTGTGGGACGTCCTCGTCCCCTTCTCCGGCTACGCGTTCAACAAAGCGCACACCGCCGGCTACGGGCTGGTCTCGTACTGGACCGCCTACCTCAAGGCCAACTACCCGGCCGAGTACATGTCCGGGCTGCTCACCTCCGTCAAGGACGACAAGGACAAGTCCGCGGTCTACCTCAACGAGTGCCGCAAGATGGGCATCCAGGTGCTGCCGCCGGACGTCAACGAGTCGGACTCGGACTTCACCCCGCACGGTGACACCCTGGTCCGGTTCGGCCTGACCGCCATCCGCAACGTCGGCGGGCCGGTCGTCGACTCGATGATCCGGACCCGGAAGGCCAAGGGGAAGTTCGCGTCCTTCCCCGACTTCCTGGACAAGGTGGAGTCGGTGGTCTGCAACAAGCGGACCGTCGAATCGCTGATCAAGGCCGGCGCCTTCGACTCGCTCGGCCACACCCGCAAGGGCCTGAGCGCCCAGTTCGAGCCGATGATCGACAACGTCGTCGACGTGAAGCGCAAGCAGGCGGTCGGACAGTACGACCTCTTCGGCGGCGACACCGCCTCCGAGGAGCCGAGCTTCGGACTGGACGTCGTCTTCTCCGAGGAGGAGTGGGAGAAGTCCTTCCTGCTCACCCAGGAGCGGGAGATGCTCGGCCTCTACGTCTCCTCGCACCCGCTGCACGGCATCGAGCACGTGCTCGCCGACAAGGCGGACTGCGCGGTGGCCGACCTCGCGGAGCGGCCGGACGGGACGATCGTCACCATCGGCGGCATCATCTCGGGCCTCCAGCGGAAGATGACCAAGCAGGGCAACGCCTGGGCGATCGCGACCGTCGAGGACCTGGCCGGCTCCATCGACTGCATGTTCTTCCCGGCCAGCTACCAGCTGGTCTCCTCGCAGCTGGCCGAGGACGCCGTCGTCTTCGTGCGCGGCAAGCTGGACAAGCGGGAGGACGTGCCGCGGCTGATGGGGATGGAGCTGTCCGTCCCCGACCTGTCGAACGCGCACGCCGAGGCGCCGATCACCATCCTCATCCCGAGCGCGAAGGTCACCCCGCCGCTGGTGGCCCGGCTCGGCGAGGTGCTCGGGAGCCACCGGGGCACCACCGAGGTGCGGGTGCGGCTGGAGGGCCGCGACAAGACCACGGTGCTGCGGCTCGACCGGCACCGGGTGAAGTCCGACCCGGCGCTGTTCGGGGACCTGAAGCAGCTGCTCGGGCCGAGCTGCCTGGCGGGCTAGGACGGGAGCGGAAGGCCCGGGGCGCTCGCTGCGGCGGACACCCGGGCCTTTCGCGTACGGGGGAGGGGCCCGTCTCAGGTGCCGCCGCCGAGGCCCGGGGGGACCGCCGTGTGCAGCGCCGAGACGAAGGCGGAGATGGCCGGGTGGGAGCCGGCGCCGGCGCGGAACGCGGCCCGGGTGCGGCGGTACATCGGCAGGCGGGTGAGGACGACGCCGGGCGGGAGCCCGGCCGTGCCCAGCTGGGGGACCAGGGCGACGCCCTGGCCGGCCGCCACCAGGGCCAGCACGGTGGTGAAGTCGTCGATCTGGTGCCGGATGCGGGGTGCGAAGCCCGCCGCCTCGCAGGCGCGGACGGCCATGGTGTGGCAGAGCGTGCCGGGCGAGGACATGATCCACGGCGCGCCGCGCTGCTCGGCGACGGTGCCCGGGACGCGGGCGGCCAGGTACATGGGCTCGGTGAAGACCGGGCGGGTCACCGCGAGGCCCGGCTCCGGGTCGGTCGGGACGAGGTCGTACTCGTGCACCAGCGCCACGTCCAGCTCGCCCGCCCGCAGCGCCGCGCCGACGGCCGCCGGGTCCACCTCGGTGACCATCGGCTCCAGCCCCGGGTGCCAGCCGGCCAGCTCCGCGAGCACCGCCGGGATGATCGCCCGGGCCGCCGAGGGGTAGGTGCCGATCCGCAGCGGACCGGCCAACCCCCGCTTGGCGTGGGCGAGTTCGGCACCGGCCTGCTCCAGCAGGGCGAGCACCGCCTCGGCGTGCCGGACGAGGTTGCGCCCCGCCGGGGTGAGGGTGACCCGCCGCCCGGTGCGCTCCAGCAGCGGGACGCCCGCCTCCTTCTCCAGGACGGACAGCTGCTGGGACACCGCCGAGGGGCTGAAGGAGAGCGCCTCGGCGACGGCCGCGATGGTGCCGAGGTGGGCGAGTTCGCGCAGCAGGCGCAGGCGTCGGACGTCCAGCATCCGTCCAGGCTAGCCGAGCATCGGCTGAGCTTACGAGAAGCGTCGGAAATGTGAACTGGACCTGGGCGATCGGCGGGCCGCAGGATCGTGGACATGGAACTCAAGGGCATCCACGTCCCCCTGATCACCCCCTTCGCCGCCGACGGCTCCGTCGCCCTCGACGCGCTGGAGAAGCTCGCGCACGAGGTCCTGGACGCCGGGGCGGCCGGGCTGGTCGCCCTCGGCACCACCGGCGAGCCGGCCGCGCTGACCGCCGGGGAGCGGGACGCGGTGGTCGACGTCGCCGCGGCCGCCTGCGCCGCACGGGGGGCCCAGCTGACCGTCGGCGCCTCCGGCGGCGACACCCGGACCGTCGGCGAGGCGCTGGCCGCGCTCGGCGCGCGGGTGCCGGGGGCGGCGGCGCTGGTCACCACGCCGTCCTTCGTCCGGGCCGGCGAGGCCGGGACGGTCGCGCACTTCCGGGCGCTGGCCGCGAGCAGCCCGCTGCCGCTGGTCGTCTACCACATCCCGTACCGCACCGGGCAGCAGCTCTCCACCGCCGCGCTGCGCGAACTCGCCGCGATCGAGGGCGTGGTGGGCGTCAAGTACGCGACCGGCGGGCTGGACCAGACGGCCGCCGAGCTGCTCGCCGACGCCCCCGAGGGGTTCGCCTTCCTGACCGGCGAGGACGCCTTCCTCTCGCCGATGCTGGCGCTCGGCGCGGCCGGCGGCATCCTCGCCTCCGCGCACCTGGCGACCGCCCGGTTCGTCGAGCTGACGGAGGCCTGGCAGGCCGGGGACGTGGCGCGGGCCCGGGCGCTCGGGCACCGGCTGACCGGGCTGGCGCTGTCCGCCTTCACGGCGCCGAACCCGACGGTGACCAAGGGCGTGCTGCACGCCCAGGGCCGGATCCCGACCCCGGACGTGCGGCTGCCGCTGCTGCCGGCCGGGCGGGCCGAGGTGGAGGCGGCGCTGGCCCTCGCCAGTGGTCTGGACCACTAGCGCACTCTCACGTCGTGGAACGCCAGGTCGTACGACGCCCGTGACAAGGCATGATGGGCGGAGTGCGGCTGTGAACAGCACCTTTCAGAGGAGTAGTCGGAGATGAAGATCGGCATTGTCGGTGCCACCGGCCAGGTCGGCGGCGTGGTCCGCGAGATCCTGGCGGAGCGCAACGTTCCGGTGGAGCAGCTGCGGCTGTTCGCCTCGGCCCGCTCGGCCGGGCGCACGCTGCCCTGGCAGGGCACCGAGGTCACCGTCGAGGACGCGGCCACGGCCGACTACACCGGCCTGGACATCGTGATCTTCTCGGCGGGCGGCTCGACCTCCAAGGCCCTGGCCCCCAAGGTCGCCGCGGCCGGTGCCGTCGTGATCGACAACTCCTCCGCCTGGCGCCGCGACCCCGAGGTCCCGCTGGTCGTCTCCGAGGTCAACCCGGAGGCCATCGCGGACCGCCCCAAGGGCATCATCGCCAACCCGAACTGCACCACCATGGCCGCCATGCCCGTGCTGCGCCCGCTGCACGAGGAGGCCGGCCTGGCCGCGCTCGTCGTCTCCACCTACCAGGCCGTCTCCGGCAGCGGTGTGGCCGGCGTCGCGGAGCTCCAGGACCAGGCCGCCAAGGTCGTGGAGCTCGGCGCCGCCGCGCTCGCCCACGACGGCGCCGCCGTCGAGTTCCCGGAGCCCAAGGTCTACCAGCGGCCGATCGCCTTCAACGTGGTGCCGCTTGCCGGCTCCCTCGTGGACGACGGCTCCAACGAGACCGACGAGGAGCAGAAGCTCCGCCACGAGAGCCGCAAGATCCTCGGCATCCCGGAGCTGAAGGTCTCCGGCACCTGCGTGCGCGTCCCGGTCTTCTCCGGCCACTCGCTGCAGATCAACGCCCGCTTCGAGCGCCCGATCAGCCCCGAGCGGGCCGTCGAGCTGCTCGCCGCCGCCCCCGGCGTCGAGCTGTCCGACATCCCCACCCCGCTCCAGGCCGCCGGCCAGGACCCGAGCTACGTCGGCCGCATCCGGGTGGACGAGACGGTGGACAACGGCCTGTCGCTGTTCGTCTCGAACGACAACCTGCGCAAGGGCGCCGCGCTGAACGCCGTCCAGCTGGCCGAGCTGGTCGCCGCCGAGCTCAAGGGCTGAGCGCCCCTGAGCTCAAGGGCTGAGCACCTCCGGGTGAACCCCATCGGCTGAGCGCCACCGGGGTGAACCACCGGCCGGGACATTGGCCGGACCACCGCCGCGTGACCTCGGGCGGGCCCCGTCGTTGTACGGGGCCCGCCTTCGCTTTTGTTTGCTCCTCGTTGGGACGGCCGTTGCGCTACCGGGACAACCGGCGAGGTTCGGCAGGCGAACCGCGGGTAAAAGGTGACCCAACGATCGGGCGACGACGGGGGCCCCTCACCTCGGCACGCCCGGACGGCGGGCGGACCGCCCATTCCCGAATCGACCCACCCGACTGATTCCGAGGGCGAGCGAAAAGAGGTGCGCGATGGACCGCTGTGTCGTCCTGGTGGACGCCGGATATCTGCTGGGCGCCGCCGCCAGCCTGCTCGCGGGGGATCCGTCCCGCTCCAAGGTCACCGTGAACCACACGGCCCTGATCGCCGCACTGCGCGAACGCGCCGAGGCCGAGACAGGCCTGCCGCTGCTGCGGATCTACTGGTTCGACGCCGCGCCCGACCGGCGCCCGATGCCCGAGCACCGGCGGCTGCGGGTACTGCCCCGGGTCACCGTACGGCTCGGCGCCCTCACCCGGGCCGAGGGGCGCTGGGTGCAGAAGGGCGTGGACGCCGCGATGCACGCCGAACTCTCCGAGCTCGCCCGCAACCGGGCCTGCGCCGACGTCGTGCTGATCACCGGCGACGGGGACCTGCTGCCCGGCATGATGACCGCCAAGGAGCACGGGGTGGCCGTCCACCTGTGGGCCCTCCAGGCCGCCGACGGCGACTTCAACCAGTCCGAGGACCTGGTCGGCGAGGCGGACGAGCGGCGGGTGCTCGACCGGGAGTGGATCGAGGGGTCCTTCTCCCTGCGGGAGCACTCCAGCATGTTCCCGGCCCCGGGGGCCCGGCAGGAGATCGCCAAGATCCTCGCCGCCCCGCCGGCCGCCCCGCTGCCCACCGTGGTGCCGCCGGTGGTCCGCCCGGCGGCCACGGCCGCGGCCCCGGCGGACGCCCCCGCCACCGACGGACAGCCGCAGCCGGCCGCGGCCGCGCTCAAGGTCGTACCGACACCGAAGGACCTGGCCGGGCGGGCCTCCTCCGTCACCCCGGTCACGGCGCTCACCCCGGTGGCGAACGGCAGCAACGGCCACGGCGTGAACGGGAACGGGGCCGTCGCGCAGACCGGGCCGGTGCTGCGCTGGTCCTCCGACCGCGGCTGGGTGGACCGGCCCGTCCCGGAGCCCGCCGTCACCGCCGGCGACAGCCTGCCCACCCTCGCCCAGCTCACCACCGCCGAGCAGCGCTGGGCCGACCGCGAGGAGGACATCACCTCCATCGGCGGCGACGCCCACGAGGTCGGGCAGGTCTTCGCCCGCCGCTGGAGCGAACGCGTCGGCGACGCGGAAAGACTGACCATGCTCTGGCCCGACTACCCGCGCATCCCGCACCGGGTGGATGGCGAGCTGCTGCGCTACGCCGCCCGCTTCGGGCTGCTGGCGCACAAGGACGACCAGATCGACGAGCACGACCGCTACGCCATCCGGGCCGGGTTCTGGAAGGAACTGGCGGCGCGGGTGCCGGGCGGGTCGATGGTCGTCGACGACTGAGCCGGGCGGCGGACCGAGCGGGCCCGACGGCCGGGGCGGCGCGACGACCGAGGGGGTCCGAGGGCCGCGGCGGCCCGGCGGACGACCCGCCAGGTCGGCGGCCCGGGCGCGGGCGGGGCCCCGTTGTCCGGTTCGCCCGTATGAGCGCGTAGAGTCTTCGGTCGTGAGCGAGACGGCGGGGCGAGCACCCGAGGAACCCCTGCCGTGCGTGGCCGTGCGCGACCTGGTCAGGACCTACCGCAGCGGACGCGGCGCGGCCGCCACCGAGATCCGGGCCAACGACGGGATCAGCCTCACCGTCCGCCAGGGCGAGGTCTTCGGGCTGCTCGGGCCGAACGGAGCCGGCAAGTCGACGCTGGTGCGCCAGCTCACCGGACTGCTGCGCCCCGACTCGGGCTCCGTCGAACTCCTCGGCCACGACATCGTGCGGCACCCCGAGCGGGCCGCCCGGCTGCTCGGCTACCTCGGGCAGGAATCCACCGCGCTGGACGAGCTGACGGTCGCGCTCGCCGCCGAGACCACCGGACGGCTGCGCGGACTCACCAGGGCGCAGGCCCGCGGCGCTGCCGCCGACGTGCTGACCGAACTCGGGCTGGAGCCGCTCGCCGCCCGGCCGCTCGCCAAGCTGTCCGGCGGACAGCGGCGGCTCGCCTGCTTCGCGGCCACCCTGGTGGGGGAGCGCCCGCTGCTCGTCCTGGACGAGCCCACCACCGGCATGGACCCGGTCGCCCGGCGGGCCGTGTGGAGCGCCGTGGACCGGCGGCGCGCCGAGCACGGGACGACGGTGCTGCTGGTCACCCACAACGTGATCGAGGCCGAGACGGTGCTCGACCGGGTCGCCGTGGTCGACGACGGCCGGGTGATCGCCTGCGACACGCCCGGCGGGCTCAAGGCGCTGGTGGACGGCGACGTCCGGCTCGACCTGGTCTGGCGGGACGAGGCGCCGCTCGGCGTGCCCGCCGTCGCCGCGCTGCGCGAACGGGCCGAGTGCACCGGGCGCCGCTGGACCGTCCGCACCACCCCCGAGCAGGCCCGCGAACTGGTCGCCGCCGTCACCACCGGCCCGGCCTTCGCCGCGCTCGACGACTTCACCCTCGCCACCCCGAGCCTTGAGGACGCCTACCTCAAGCTGGGCGGCCGCCACGGAGGACTGGCCAAGTGACGCTGCTCTCGGTGCCGCCGCGGACCGACCGGTCCACGGCCGCCCCCGCCCCGCTCGCCCCCGCGGCCAGGCTGCTGCCGGCGCTCGCGGCCGTGTACCGGGCGCAGCTCGCCCGGGCACGGGTGGCGCGCATCCCGCTGCTGTTCGTGGCCACCTTCCAGTCCGTCGGCATCCTGGTGATGATGCGGGGCGTGGTGGACGCCGGGCAGTCCTCGGCGGCGCGGTCGGTGGTCGCCGGGTCCAGCGTGCTGGTGGTGGCGTTCGTCGCGCTGAACCTGCTCGCCCAGTACTTCGGGAAGCTGCGGGCCACCGGCGGGCTCGACCACTACGCGACGCTGCCGGTGCCGGCCGCCTCGGTGGTGCTGGGGACGGCCGCCGCGTACGCCTCCTTCACGCTCCCCGGGACGCTCGCCACGGCGGCGTTCGGGGCGGTGATGTTCGGGCTGCCGCTCGGGCAGCTGTGGGTGCTGCTGGCGGTCGTGCCGCTGGCCGGGGCCGCGCTGTCGGGGCTGGGGGCGGCCTGCGGGCTGCTGGCGCCGCGCCAGGAGCTCGCGACGATGCTCGGGCAGCTCGGGATGTCGGCCGCCCTGCTGCTGGGCGTGCTGCCGGTGGACCACCTGCCGCAGCCGGTGCAGTGGCTGCGGGACCTGCTGCCGTCCACGTACGGGGTGGACGCCTTCGCGCGGACCTTCGCGCCGGACCCGGACTGGGCGCTGGTGCTCGTGGACCTGGCGGTCTGCGCGGGGGTGGGCGTGGTGTCGCTGGCCGTCGCCACCTGGGCGTACCGGCGGGCGGTCTCGCGGTAGGGCGTCCCGCGGCCGGGCGTCGCGTAGCGGGCCCACGACCGGTGGGCACGGTGGCGGGTACGGGTGGGTCGTCCGGGTGGCCGTCGTGAAACGATGGGGCGCGTGACCGTACCGAACACACCTCCGGATCCCGCGCCCGCCGATGTGCAGGCGGTGCCGGACGCAGCGCCCGACCCGTTCGCGCCGCCGTACGGGGCCACCGCCCTCGGGCACGGGACGATTCCGCTGGGGCGGCGGCTGCTGCCGGAGGTCCGGGTCGGGGCGGGCGTCGTGGTCGCCTGCCTGGTGGCCGGTCTGGTGATGGCCGGGCTGTGGGCCTGGCTGGCGCCGAAGGTGCCGCTGCTGGTGGACGGCGACCGCATCCTCTACGCCGACCCCGAGGGCGAGCAGCGGGCCGGGGCCGACGCGGTGTTCGTGCTGATCGGCCTGGGGGCCGGGATCCTGACCGCGCTCGGCGCCTTCCTGGTGACCCGGCGGCGCGGCGGCGGCATCGCGGTCGCGCTGGGACTGGCCGTCGGCGGGCTGCTCGGATCGATCGGGGCCTGGCGGATCGGGCGGTGGCTCGGGCCGAGCGGCGACCTGATCGGCGAGGCCCGGCGGGTCGGCAACGGCGGGCACTTCGACGCGGGCATCGACCTGGGGGCGCTGGGGGCGCTGCTGGTCTGGCCGATGACGGCGATGGTGGTGCTGCTCCTGCTCTCGGCCGCGTTCGGGAAGCGGGAGGAGGACCCGCCGCCGTACTGGGCGCCGGTGGCGCAGGCTCCGCTGGCGGGGCCCCCGGTGGTGCCCCCGACGGGGCCCTCGGCGGGGCCCTCCGCGGAGGCGCCGGCCGGGCCGTGGGCCGGGCCGGGTGCGGGGAGCGGCGCCGGAAACGGTCCGGGGAGCGGTACGGGGCGCTGAGCGTGGTCGGGCGCGGGGTGGTGCGGGTCGTCCCGCGCCGGCCCCGCGCCCTCGCTTTTCCCCCGGGGAGGGGCTTTCCCCCGGGGAGGGGGCTCAGCGGGCGATGGGGGCGGTGTCGGCCTTCGTGAGGGCGACGAGGTCGGTGGGGGCCAGTTCGACTTCGAGGCCGCGGCGGCCCGCCGAGACGTAGACGGTGGGGTGGCCGAGCGCGCTGACGTCGACGACGGTGCGCAGCGGCCGGCGCTGGCCCAGCGGGGAGATGCCGCCGAGGACGTAGCCGCTGCTGCGCTCGGCGGCGGCCGGGTCGGCCATGGTGGCGCGCTTGCCGCCGACGGCCGCCGCCAGGGCCTTGAGGTCGAGCTGGCCGGCGACCGGGACCACGCCGACGGTGAGGGTGCCGTCCACGTCGGCGACGAGGGTCTTGAAGACCCGCTCGGGGGCGATGCCGAGGACCTCGGCGGCCTCGCCGCCGTAGGAGGCGGCGGCCGGGTCGTGGTCGTAGGCGTGCACGGTGAACGGGACGGCGGCGGTTTCCAGGGCGACGGTGGCGGGTGTGCCCTGGCCGCCCTTCCTGGTCTTCTTGGCCATGCGGGGTCCTCGGGGTCCTTGAGGTCCTTGGGGTCCTCGGTCAGTTCGGGCTGAAGGACTGGCGGGTGAGGTCGACGGCGGGCAGCGACGGCAGCCAGCTGAGGACGGCCGACTCGCGGCGCAGCAGGTCGAGCTCGGCGCGCAGCCGTTGGGCGGTGTCCGGGCAGGCGAGCAGCTGCTGCTTGACCGGGGTCTCGAACACCGAGGCGGCGGCGACCAGGTAGGAGAGCACCTGGGGGTCGTCCGGGAGCTCCTGGTGGCCGACGGTGCTCGCCTCGCGGGCGCCGGCCAGGCGCTTCTGGTAGACCCGGAACGCCCGCTCGACCTCGGAGGCCAGCGCGCCGGAGCCCTCGCCCGGGCGCTCCTCGATCAGCTCCGTCTCCCCGGTCAGGTACGGGCCGGAGACGTCCACCGAGCGCAGCCGGAACCGGGTGGTGCCGGTGACCAGCAGCTCGTAGCGGCCGTCCGGCTGGTGCTGGACGGAGGCGATGTCGGCGACGCAGCCGACCTGGAAGACCGCCTCCAGCGGGTCCCCGGTGACGGTGCCGAGGCCGTCCAGCGGACCGGCCGGGCCCTCCTCGGGCCTGACCCGGGCGACCTCCCGGCCGTCCCTGATCGCGAGCACGCCGAACCGCCGGGGGGTGTCCTCGGGCTGTTCGAGCAGATCGGCGACGAGACGGCGGTAGCGCTCCTCGAAGACGTTCAGGGGCAGCACCAGGCCCGGGTAGAGCACGGTGTTCAGCGGGAAGAGCGGCAGCCGTTCTGTCACGGCGGACAGCGTAGTTCCCCGGACGGGGGCCTTGTCGCACGGTTGACGGGCCCGGCCGCTCGCCGGGCCCGTCCACCGGAGGGCTCAACCGCGCTGGAGCATCCGCGTGGCGCCGGCCACGACCGTGGAGGCGAGCAGCCAGCCGACCACGACCAGCCCGGCGGAGATCCACTGGGTGAGGCCGCCGGGGTTCCAGCCGCCCTGGTTGAGGTCCACGATCGGCAGCAGCTGGTTGAGGGTGTACAGCACCGGGTTCCAGTGCGGGCGCTCGTCGGCCTTGAGCGGATCCAGCGGGTGGGTGGCGAACCAGAGGCTGCCGAGGATCCAGGCGAGCAGCAGCCACAGGCCCGCCCGGCCCGGGCGGTAGCCGTAGCCGACGGTCGCGTCCTGGACGGCGCCCCAGACCCGGGCCGGCAGCGGCAGGGTGCGGCGGCGCCGGCGCTGCTTGGCGTACAGCACCTCGCGGGCGTCGTCGTCGGCGCCGTCGCGGCGCAGGGCGGCCGCGAGCTGCTCGTAGGACTCGGGCTGGAAGTCCACCGAGGAGCCCTCCAGCCAGGCGATCCGCTGCTGGACGGGGAAGGCGCCGACCGGGCGCAGGTTCTCGTAGACGAAGCCGGTGAGGCCCAGGTGCTTGCCGAGCGGCCAGGCCTCCGGGGTGTCGACCAGGTTGCCGACCCGGGCCCGGGAGAGCGAGACGGTGCCGGTCGGGCGGACCTTGCAGGTGAAGCGCAGCTCCGGGGTGTGGATGCGGCGCAGTGAGAGCTCGTCCTCGTCCTCCAGGTGGAACTCGCCGGAGACCAGGCAGGCGCCGTCGAAGCGGCTGTCGGACAGCCGTACCCGGCCGAAGGCGCGGAACGGGGTGACGGGCCCGTCGGGCGGCGGGTTCTCGCCGTAGCCGGAGCCGTAGTAGCCGCGGGAGCCGACCCAGCCGAGGTCGGCGGAGCCGGTCAGGTAGAGGGTATGGCCGACGGTGACCCGCACGGCGTTGAGGCAGGTGGGGTTGTGCCGCCGGTCGGCGCGCAGCTGGGCGCCGCGCAGCGAGAGCCGGCCGCCTATCCGGGCGGTGCGCACGCTCAGCTCGCCCCGGGTCTCCAGACGTTCGGCCTCGAAGTCCTGGTTGACGGTGATCCCGTCGGCGGAGACGGCGCGGCCGTGGCGGTCGCCGCCGACGACGGTCTGGTTGAGCAGCAGGTCGGTGCCGATCCGGGCGTCGGTGAGCCGGATGCCGTCGGGGACGCGGCAGCGGGCGAGGTGGAGGTCGCCGGTGGTGGAGAGCCGGGAGGCCTCCAGCCGGGGGATCAGGCAGTTCACGAAGCGCAGCGTGGAGGCCGCCGCCTCGGAGATGAGGATCTTGTGCGCGAAGCGGCAGTCGTGCAGCTCGACGTAGTCGTCGATGGCGCCCCCGGCCAGGTTGAGCGCGCCGGTGACCAGGACGCCGCTGAACCGCAGCGAGGCGACCCGCCCGGGGGCGGGCTCCGGTCCTACCAGCAGCAGATGGGCGAGCACCTCGGCGCGGACGGTGCGGTCGGGGCCCCAGGGGGCGTCGCCGAAGGGGTCGTCGGTGTTGGCTTCGCCACTGCGGAGGTCCAGGATCTCGCCCTGGCGGTAGGCCTCCCAGAGCGCGCGTTCCGTGTCCGTCCAGCCCTCTGGAGCGCGCTCCGCCATGGTTTTCCCCGTCCCCCCGGTCGTCTCGCCTTTCGTATCACGGACTGAAATGCGGGACCAGCGGTTCCGGCCACTCCTTACACTGGGTGGCGTGATCTCTCGAATCGACCTCCGCGGCTCGCTGGACGACCCGCGTGACCTGCTGCCCCGTGCCGAGTTCGACGTCGCGGCCGCCCTGGAGAAGGTGCGGCCGATCGCCGAGGACGTACGCCATCGCGGGGTCGCGGCGCTGATCGAGATCACCGAACGCTTCGACGGCGTCCGGCTGGAGTCGACCCGGGTCCCGGCCGAGCAGCTGACCGAGGCCCTGGAGACGCTGGACCCGAAGGTCCGGGCCGCCCTGGAGGAGTCGATCCGCCGGGCCCGCGCCGTGCACGCCGACCAGCGCCGCACCGGGCACACCACCCAGGTGGTGCCGGGCGGCACGGTCACCCAGCGCTGGGTGCCGGTCGAGCGGGTCGGCCTCTACGTGCCGGGCGGGCTGGCGGTCTACCCGTCCTCCGTGGTGATGAACGTGGTGCCGGCCCAGGAGGCGGGCGTCCGGGGCATCGCCGTCACCTCGCCGCCGCAGAAGGAGTTCGGGGGGAGCGTCCACCCGGCCATCCTGGCGGCCTGCGCGCTGCTCGGCGTGGACGAGGTCTACTCCGTCGGCGGCGCCCAGGCGGTCGCGATGTTCGCCCTCGGCACCGAGGAGTGCGCGCCGGTGAACGTGGTCACCGGCCCCGGCAACATCTACGTCGCCGCCGCCAAGCGCTACTTCGCCGGCCGGATCGGCATCGACTCCGAGGCCGGCCCGACCGAGATCGCCGTCCTCGCCGACGACAGCGCGCTGCCGTCCGACGTCGCCGCCGACCTGATCAGCCAGGCCGAGCACGGCCCGACCTCCGGCTCGGTGCTGGTCACCGACTCCCCGGCGCTCGCCGACGCGGTCGAGGCCGAGCTGGCCGTGCAGGTCGCGCGGACCAAGCACGGCGAGCGGGTGGCCGAGGCGCTGGGCGGCCGGCAGTCCGGCATCATCCTGGTCGACGACCTGGAGCAGGGCCTCGCCGTGGTCAACGCGTACGCGGCCGAGCACCTGGAGATCCAGACCCGCGACGCCCACGCGGTGGCCGCCCGGGTGGTCAACGCCGGCGCGATCTTCATCGGCCGCTGGACCCCGGTCTCGCTGGGCGACTACGCGGCCGGCTCCAACCACGTGCTGCCGACCGGCGGCTGCGCCTGCCACTCCTCCGGGCTGTCGGTGCAGACCTTCCTGCGCGGCGTCCAGGTCGTCGAGTACGACCGGGAGGCGCTGGCGGACGTCGCCGCGCACGTGGTCAACCTGGCGAACGCCGAGGACCTGCCGGGGCACGGGGACGCCATCAAGGCCCGCTTCGACTGGACGGTTCCGGGATCGTGACTGCCATCGACGACCTGCCGATCCGGGACGAGCTGCGCGGCCAGTCCCCGTACGGCGCGCCGCAGCTGGACGTGCCCGTCCAGCTGAACACCAACGAGAACCCGTACCCGCTGCCCGAGGAACTGGTCGCCCGGATCGCCGAGCGCGTCGCCGAGGCCGCCCGCGGGCTGAACCGCTACCCCGACCGGGACGCGGTCGAACTGCGCGAGGGCCTCGCCGCGTACCTCGGGAAGACCACCGGCTTCCCGGTCGCCCGGGAGCAGGTGTGGGCCGCCAACGGCTCCAACGAGGTGCTCCAGCAGCTGCTGCAGACCTTCGGCGGCCCCGGCCGCAGCGCGCTCGGCTTCGAGCCCTCGTACTCGATGCACGCGCTGATCTCCCGGGGCACCGGCACCGCCTGGATCTCCGGCCCGCGCAACGACGACTTCACCATCGACGTGGACGCCGCCGTCACCGCCATCGCGGAGCACCGGCCGAACGTGGTGTTCATCTGCTCGCCCAACAACCCGACCGGCACCGCCGTGGACGCCGACACCGTGCTGCGGCTGTACGAGGCCGCGCAGGCCGCCCGGCCCAGCCTGGTGGTGGTGGACGAGGCGTACGTCGAGTTCTCGCACCGCGCCTCGCTGCTGCCGCTGATCGAGGGCCGCCCCAACCTGGTGGTCAGCCGCACCATGTCCAAGGCCTTCGGCGCGGCCGGACTGCGCCTGGGCTACCTGGCCGCCGACCCGGCCGTGGTCGACGCCGTCCAGCTGGTGCGCCTGCCGTACCACCTGTCGGCCGTCACCCAGGCCACCGCGCTGGCCTGCCTGGAGCACACCGACACCCTGCTCGGGTACGTCGGGCGGCTCAAGCAGGAGCGCGACCGGCTGGTCGACGCGCTGCGGGGGATGGGCCTGGAGGTCACCGACTCGGACGCCAACTTCGTCCAGTTCGGCCGCTTCGCCGACACCCACGCGGTGTGGCAGGCCATCCTCGACCAGGGCGTCCTGGTCCGCGACAACGGCGTCCCCGGGTGGCTGCGCGTCACCGCCGGCACGCCCGCCGAGAACGACGCCTTCCTGGACGCCGTCCGTTCTGTGATCAAGGAGCTCTAACCCCATGTCCCGCATCGGACGCGTCGAGCGCACCACCAAGGAGACCTCGGTCCTGGTCGAGATAGACCTCGACGGCACCGGGAGGACCGACATCTCCACCGGCGTCGGCTTCTACGACCACATGCTCGACCAGCTCGGCCGGCACGGCCTGTTCGACCTCACCGTCAAGACCGACGGCGACCTGCACATCGACACCCACCACACCATCGAGGACACCGCCCTCGCGCTCGGCGCCGCCTTCAAGCAGGCGCTCGGCGACAAGGTGGGCATCTACCGCTTCGGCAACTGCACGGTGCCGCTGGACGAGTCGCTCGCCCAGGTCACCGTGGACCTCTCCGGCCGGCCGTACCTGGTGCACACCGAGCCCGAGGGCATCGCCCCGATGATCGGCTCGTACGACACCACGATGACCCGGCACATCCTGGAGTCCTTCGTGGCCCAGGCGCAGATCGCGCTGCACGTCCACGTGCCGTACGGGCGCAACGCGCACCACATCGTGGAGTGCCAGTTCAAGGCGCTGGCCCGGGCGCTGCGCTACGCCGCCGAGCGCGACCCGCGCGCGGCCGGAATCCTCCCGTCCACCAAGGGTGCGCTGTGAGCAATACTGCGATGATCCTCATCTTCGTCGGCCTCTTCCTGGCCGGCGGAGTCATCTCCTTCTGGAAGCAGAAGCAGTCGAAGAGCGTCATCCTGGTGCTGGCCTTCGGCGCCGTGATGTGCCTGGCCTCCGGCCTCATGCGCCTGTAACACCCGCCGTAGAGAGACTGGACACCTGAACATGGGCAAGAACGTCGTCGTCCTCGACTACGGCTCCGGCAACCTCCGCTCCGCGCAGCGCGCCCTGGAGCGGACCGGGGCGGACGTCACGGTCAGCTCCGACTACGACACCGCGATGGCCGCGGACGGCCTGCTCGTCCCCGGGGTGGGCGCCTACGAGGCCTGCATGCGCGGGCTCAAGTCCGTCCGCGGGGACTGGATCATCGGCCGCCGGCTCGCCGGGGGCCGACCGGTCATGGGCATCTGCGTCGGCATGCAGATCCTCTTCGAGAAGGGGGTCGAGCACGGCGTGGAGACGGCCGGCTGCGACGAGTGGCCGGGCGTCGTCGAGCCGCTGGAGGCCCCCGTCGTCCCGCACATGGGCTGGAACACCGTGGACGTCCCCGAGGGCAGCCGGATGTTCGCCGGCCTCGACCCGGAGACCCGCTTCTACTTCGTGCACTCCTACGGGGTGCGGCACTGGGAGCTGGAGACCCACAGCGCGCGGATCAACCCGCCGCTGGTCACCTGGGCCACCCACGGGCAGCCGTTCGTCGCGGCCGTCGAGAACGGCCCGCTGTGGGCCACCCAGTTCCACCCCGAGAAGTCCGGC
Organism: Kitasatospora sp. NPDC001225; assembly: GCF_053597855.1. Classification (NCBI taxonomy): domain Bacteria; kingdom Bacillati; phylum Actinomycetota; class Actinomycetes; order Kitasatosporales; family Streptomycetaceae; genus Kitasatospora; species Kitasatospora sp. NPDC001225. Next base: position 49,117 of record NZ_JBSFJC010000036.1, on the reverse strand, counting down.
GACGCCGGCGCCGCCCTGCTGACCAACTGGGTCAACACCCTCTGACTTTCTGAGAGTTGGATCTCTGATGAGCCTCGAACTGCTGCCCGCCGTCGACGTCCGTGACGGCCAGGCCGTCCGCCTGGTCAAGGGCGCCTCCGGCACCGAGACCTCCTTCGGCGAGCCGCTCGCCGCCGCCCTCGCCTGGCAGAACGCCGGCGCCGAGTGGCTGCACCTGGTCGACCTCGACGCCGCCTTCGGCACCGGCAGCAACTACGAGCTGCTGCGCGAGGTCACCGGACAGCTGGACGTCAAGGTCGAGCTGTCCGGCGGCATCCGCGACGACGAGTCGCTCGCCCGCGCGCTCGCCACCGGCTGCACCCGGGTCAACCTCGGCACCGCCGCCCTGGAGGCCCCCGAGTGGGTCGCCAAGGCCATCGCCGAGCACGGCGACAAGATCGCCGTCGGCCTGGACGTGGTCGGCACCACCCTGCGCGGCCGCGGCTGGACCCGCGACGGCGGCCAGCTCTTCGACGTGCTGGCCCGGCTGAACGCGGAGGGCTGCGCCCGCTACGTCGTCACCGACGTCAACCGGGACGGCACCCTGACCGGCCCCAACCTCCAGCTGCTGCGCGACGTCTGCGCCGCGACCGACCGGCCCGTGGTCGCCTCCGGCGGCGTCTCCTCGCTCGACGACCTGCGCGCCATCGCCTCGCTCGTGGGCGAGGGTGTCGAGGGCGCCATCGTGGGCAAGGCACTCTACGAGCAGAAGTTCACCCTCGAAGAGGCCCTGGAGGCGGTTTCAGGATGACGGACGGTCGGATCGTACGCGGGCAGGTCGTAGCCGGTCGGGTCGTCGCCGGGCAGGTCGTGGCCGGTCGGGTCGGCGGATTCTCCCCCTGGGAGGACGAGTTCGGCTACTCCCGGGCCGTCGCCGCGGGCGACCACGTGCACGTGGCCGGCTCCACCGCCTGGGTGGACGGCCGGATCGAGCACGAGGGCGACCCGTACCGGCAGACCCTCGCCGCGTTCGGCGTCGGGCTCACCGCCCTGGCCGCGTACGGTCTGACCACCGACGACGTGGTCCGCACCCGGATGTACATCACCCACGTCCGCGACGCCGAGGAGGTGGGCCGCGCCCACCGCGAACTCTTCGACGCCGCACGCCCGGTGGCCACCATGGTGGTGGTCGACGGGCTGATCGACTCCCGGATGCTGGTCGAGGTCGAACTCGACGCGTACCGGTCCGGACTGGCAAAGACCCTGGAAGCCCCGGAAATCCCGGACGCCCCGGAAGTTTCGGACGTCCCGGAAGCCTCGGAAGCCCTGGAAGTTGTGGAAGGCGAACAGCCGTGACCCTCGCAGTACGTGTCATCCCCTGCCTGGACGTGGACGCCGGGCGGGTGGTCAAGGGCGTCAACTTCCAGAACCTGCGCGACGCCGGCGACCCGGTCGAGATGGCCAAGCTCTACGACGCCGAAGGCGCCGACGAGCTGACCTTCCTCGACATCACCGCCTCCTCCGGCGACCGGGAGACCACCTACGACGTGGTCCGCCGCACCGCCGAACAGGTCTTCATCCCGCTCACGGTGGGCGGCGGCATCCGGGCCGTCGAGGACGTCGACAAGCTGCTGCGGGCCGGCGCCGACAAGGTCGGCGTCAACACCGCGGCCATCGCCCGGCCGGAGCTGGTCCGCGAGATCGCCCAGCGGTTCGGACGGCAGGTCCTGGTGCTCTCGGTGGACGCCCGGCGCTGCCCGCCCGGGACGGAGACCGAGTCCGGCTTCGAGGTCACCACCCACGGCGGACGGCAGGGCACCGGGCTCGACGCCGTCGCCTGGGCGGGCCGCGCCGCCGAACTGGGCGCCGGCGAGATCCTGCTCAACTCGATGGACGCGGACGGCACCAAGGACGGCTACGACCTGGAGCTGATCCGGGCCGTGCGCAAGAGCGTCTCGGTGCCGGTGATCGCCTCCGGCGGCGCGGGCAAGCTCGCGGACTTCGCACCGGCCGTCGACGCGGGCGCGGACGCGGTGCTGGCCGCCAGCGTGTTCCACTTCGGGGACCTGCGGATCGGCGAGGTCAAGGGCGCGCTGCGGGAGGCCGGGCACCCGGTGCGGTGAGTTTTTCGCGGTGCTTGTTCGCGAGCGCGTTTTGCGAACGCGAACAGGCACCGTGTCCGTTGTTCCTTCGCTCAGGCCTGGTTCGGGTCGCCCTTGATCAGCGCGAAGGGGGCGCCGTTCGGGTCCGCGACCCACGCGATCCGGCCGACGTTCTTCACGTTCTCGGGCCCCATCAGCACCGAGCCACCGGCCGCCGTCGCCTTGGCCACCCGCGCGTCCACGTCCGCGGTCGCGAAGTACGGCGTCCAGGCGGACGGCTGCGCCGGGGCCATGGTCGGCGCGATGCCGCCGAAGCTGGTCGCCTGCTGGTCGCCCTCGGCGGTGGAGACCACCCGGTAGCTCATCCCCGGCGACGGCTCGAAGTTCTCCACCCGCCAGCCGAACAGCTTCTCGTAGAAGGCGAAGGCGACGTCCGGGGCGGAGGTGTGCAGCTCGGCCCAGACCAGGGCGCCCTCCTCGGACACCGCGTCCAGCCCCTTGGTGCTCCCCGCCTGCCAGACGGCGAAATCGGCGCCCTGCGGGTCGGTGAGCGCGGCGAACCGGCCCTCCTGCATGACGTCCGACGGCGGCACCCGGACGCCGGCACCGGCCTGCTCGGCCGCCTTGGCGGTGGCGTCCGCGTCGGCGGTGCGGAAGTACGTCGTCCACGCGGACCGCGCGCCCTCGTCGAGGTGGCCGATGGCGCCGACGGTCCTGCCGTCCAGCTGGACGAACCCGTAGCCGCCGGTCCCGGGGATCTCCAGGAACGTCCAGCCGAACACCCTGTTGTAGAACCCGGCGGTGGCGGGGATGTCCGGGCTGCCCAGGTCGATCCAGCAGGGCGAGCCGATGGGGAAGTCGGTGGTGAGCATGTGCGGGGTGCCCTTCGACGGAGGGACGGCCGGGCGTGCCCGGGTCGGACCCCGGCCACCTGCGAGTCTGCACCCGGGGTCTGACATCCGCAGCCGGGGGAGGCCGCCGGGGCCCGCTGTGAGCCGCGTCACTTCCCCGCCCGCCGTGCAGCAGCCGGCGGGCGGGCGCCGTCAAGAGGGTGGAAAAGACGGCGGCAGAGAGTGAGGCCACGGGTGAGGCTGCGCAGGGGCAGTCCCGGGATCGACTTCGTCGAGTTCGTGGAACAGCGTTCGGGCGCGCTGTTCCGCACGGCGTACGTGCTCACCGGGGACGCCCACACCGCGGAGGACCTCGTACAGGAGGCCCTGGAACGGGCCTGCCGGCACTGGCGGCGGGTCGCGCGCGCCGAGGTGCCCGAGGCGTACGTGCGCCGGATCCTCGTGAACCTGGCCAACGACCGCTGGCGGCGCCTGCACCGCTCGGGCGAGCGCCCCGCGCCGGAGCCCGCCGTCGAACACCCCGACCCCCGCGACGCCTACCGGTCGGTGGAACTGCGCGCCGAACTCGTCGCGGCGCTGCACACCCTGCCGATGGGGATGCGCACCGTGGTCGTCCTGTACTACCTCCACGACCTGGGGGACCGGGAGATCGCGCAGACCCTCGACATCTCCCCGGGCGCCGTGCGCTCGCAACTCTCCCGCGGGCTCGCGAAACTGCGGGCCGCGCTGCCCCGGCAGGACGCCCCGTCCGCGTCGTCGACCCCGCGTGAAGGTGCGTGATGATCCGCTTCCCGCCCCAGGACCCCGTCCCCACCCCAGGCCCCGACCCCGACTCCGACTTCGACAAGGAACTCCTCGCCGCCATGACCGCGTTCGCCGACACCACCGCCACCCCCGTGATCGACGCCGCCGGAATCCGGCGCACGGTCCGCCGGCGCACCGCCCTCACCGGGGCCGCGGCCGTGGCGGCGGTGGCCGCCATCGCCACGGGCGCGGCCCTGCTCCTGCCCGGATCGCCGAGCGGCGGCGACCGCCCGGCCGGGACCGCGCCGGCCCCGGCCGTCCACTCCGCGCCCCCGTCCCCCTCCGCCTCCCCTTCCTCCCTTTCCGCGACCAAAGGCACCCCGTCCCCCGCCGCCCCGCCCGCACCCGGCGCCACGACCGTGACCGTCCCCCCGGTCGCCGGCCTGACCCGGGACGCCGCCACCCGGCTGCTCGACGCGGCCGGACTGCACTACGAGGTCCACGAACTCACCGACTGGAAGCTGCCCGCCGGCTCGGTCATCAACTCCGCGCCCCTGCCCGGGCACACCACGGCGACGGACACCCCCGTCCAGCTCTTCATCTCCAAGGGCCGCCCCGGAAGCTGACCGCCCGCGCCCGCGGTCCCGCCCGCGAGGGTCGCCTCTCGGTATGCCGAGAGGCCACATCGGCTTCCGCCCCTCTGCTACTTCGGGGGCAGCGGCAGGACGTGGCGGAGGGCTTCGAGGGCGTCGGGGTCGCCGTCGACGGTGAGGGTGGTCAGGGCGCCGCGGCCGTAGGTGAAGAGCACGAGTTCGGCGGGTTCGCCGGTGAGGCGGACGGTGGGGGAGCCGGCGGGGCCGACGGTGAGGGAACGGCCGTCGGGGTGGACGAGCGCCAGCCGGACGGGGGAGCGGCGGCCGGCCTCCAGGCGGGCGATCATGGGGAGGCGTCGCCAGAGGGCCTCGGCGCGGCCGGGCGGGACCGGCTGCGGGGTCCAGTCGTCGGCCGCGCGCAGCACGTCCTCCGCGTGGACGAAGTACTCGACGGTGTTCGCCGCCTCGTCGGCGCCGGGCAGGGCGAACGGCGAGTAGACCGGAGGCCCGGCCCGGAACAGCCGCACCAGTTCCTCGTACGGCCGCTCGGCGTACCCGTCCTGCACCCGCCGCGTCCACCCGGCCAGCGCCCCGACCCGGATCCCCGCCGCCGCATCGGGCCGCCGCTCCCGGATTACCAGGTGCGCGGCCAGATCCCGGGTCGTCCACCCCTCACAGAGGGTGGGGGCGTCCGGCCCGGCAGCGGTGAGGAGTTGGGCGAGCCGGTGGCGTTCGGCGAGGGCGTGGTTCGACATGGTGGAAGCCTATGGGCTCATCTGCCCACCGGGCCCGGTCGGTTGCGGCGCAGCGCCGACCCGTTCGGATGCGGGCCCTTCGAATACTGCATGGAGCAGTCTCGTTGTGCTCCGGTCCCCGTCATCAGATGAGCGCCGTGAAGCTGGTGCAGAGCAGGCGGATGCTCCGGGTGAACTTCTCGTCCTGGCTTGCGCGGGATCAAGGGGCCCGTGAGGTGCATCGAGGGTGGCCATCGTCGACTGGATGATCGGACTGGGTTGGATTGGGTGTGGCCTCTCGACATTTCGAGAGGCCACACCCAATTTTTCGTCATGCGGTTCGTTCTGTGTTTCGCTACTTCTTTTTGATTGCGCCCGCCTCGCCGCACCGGCGAGGCGGGCGCCATTGATGACTTTTCCGGTAGGGGCGTGTAGGTCTCCCCCCGGCAGGGGTGGAGTGGCTATTTCTCCATTTGTATTTACGTTTCTTTTGTTTCTGGGATGATGTCCTGCAGTGCCGCTTCCGGCCGCCCGTACGGGGCGAGTTTGGCGAAGCGGCTGCCAGGTGGGGGTCGGGTGGGCCATCCTCGTGGCCATGACCTCCGAGCAGCCGCCGTCCGCAGTCGGCTCCCGCCCGTCCCGCGGCCTGGTCCTCACCGTTGCCGCCGTGCTGGTCGTCCTGCTCGCGGTGGTGGCCACCGCGGTGCTGTGGCCGGACGACAAGAAGCCGGCCGCCGCGCCGCCGCCGCCCACGCCGACTCCCACGGCCACCCAGACGCCGACACCCACCCCTACGCCCACGCCGCAGCCGCCGTACGCGTTCTTCCCGGTCGGCGCCTGCTTCGACCACCCGCAGCTGAGCCCGGTGATCACCAAGCCCGAGGAGCGTCCCTGCGCCGGGGACCACGACGGCGAGGTGATCGCCGACCTCAAGCTCGCGGACGGGATCACCGGAGACATCCCGCTGGCGCTTGCCATGCGCGACGGCTGCAAGGAGGTCGAAGCAGCCGCCAAGGCCCGCCAGGGCGACGGAAAGACCTACTACGGCCGCCAGTTCGGCCCGGCGATGGCCAACTACCAGCAGGGCTGGCGCGACTACACCTGCACCCTGGCCGCCAGCAACAAGCAGGGCGGCCCCAAGCTCACCGGGCAGTTGCGCCCGTAGCGGCTCCGGCAGGGGAGCGAGGCGGGTGCGGCGGGGCGGGCTGACACAATGGGGTGCATGTCCACCACACCCGCCGCTCCCGGCAGCACCGCCCTCGCCCCCGAGATCGCCGCGCGGCTCAAGCGCTCCGAGGACGGGCTGGTCCCGGCCATCGCCCAGCAGTACGACACCGGCGAGGTGCTGATGCTTGGGTGGATGGACGACGAGGCGCTGCACCGCACCCTGACCACGGGCCGCTGCACCTACTGGAGCCGCAGCCGCCGTGAGTACTGGGTGAAGGGCGACACCTCGGGCCACGTCCAGGCGGTCAAGTCGGTGGCCCTGGACTGCGACGGCGACACCCTGCTGGTCAGGGTCGACCAGAGCGGCGCGGCCTGCCACACCGGCGACCGCACCTGCTTCGACGCCGACGTGCTTCCGCTCTCCTGACCCCAGTCCACTCGAAGAACTCAAGAAGGTGCCGCCCGTCATGGATCTCGAAGCCTTCCGCAAGCTCGCCGTCGACACCCGGGTCATCCCGGTCACCCGCAGGCTCCTCGCGGACGGTCTCACCCCGATCGGCCTCTACCGCACCCTCGCCGAGGAGCGGCCCGGCACCTTCCTGCTGGAGTCCGCCGAGCAGGGCCGCAGCTGGTCGCGCTACTCCTTCGTCGGGGTGCGCAGCGCCGCCGCGCTGACCGTCGGCCCGGACGGCGGGGCCCGCTGGCTCGGCACCCCGCCGGTCGGCATCCCCACCGCCGGCGACCCGCTGGAGGTGCTGCGCGCCACCCTCCAGGCGCTGCACACCCCGCGGTTGGAGGACGACGGCCTGCCCCCGCTCACCGGCGGCCTGGTCGGCTACCTCGGCTACGACATCGTCCGCCGGCTGGAGAAGCTGCCCGACCTCAACCCGGACGACCTGGGCCTGCCCGAGCTGACCATGCTGCTCGCCACCGACCTCGCGGTGCTCGACCACGTCGACGGCACGGTGCTGCTGATCGCCAACGCCGTCAACCACAACGACCTGGCCAGCGGCGCGGACGAGGCCTGGGCGGACGCGGTGGCCCGGCTGGACGCGATGGAGGCCGAGCTGTCCAAGCCGGTCGACCCGGGCCTGGCCACCTTCACCCCGGCCGGCCCCGGCGAGGTGCACTCGCCGTTCGGCGGCGAGCCGTACCGGGCCGCGGTGGAGACGATCAAGGAGCGGATCCGGGCCGGCGAGGCCTTCCAGGTGGTGCCCTCGCAGCGCTTCGAGGCGCCCTGCCCGGCCTCCGCGCTGGACGTCTACCGGGTGCTGCGCACCACCAACCCCAGCCCGTACATGTACCTGTTCCGCTTCCCCGGGCCGGACGGCGGGGCCGAGGGCGGCTTCGACGTGGTCGGCTCCAGCCCGGAGGCGCTGGTCAAGGTCACCGACGGCGAGGCGATGCTGCACCCGATCGCCGGCACCCGGCACCGCGGCGACACCCCGCAGGAGGACGCGGAGCTGGCCGCCGAGCTGCTCGCCGATCCCAAGGAGCGGGCCGAGCACCTGATGCTGGTGGACCTCGGCCGCAACGACCTCGGCCGGGTCTGCGAGCCGGGCAGCGTCGAGGTGGTCGACTTCATGCACATCGAGCGCTACAGCCACGTGATGCACATCGTGTCGACGGTGACCGGCACGGTCGCCCCGGGGCGGACCGCCTTCGACGTGCTGACCGCCTGCTTCCCGGCCGGCACCCTCTCCGGCGCGCCCAAGCCGCGGGCGATGCGGATCATCGAGGAGCTGGAGCCCACCCGCCGCGGCCTGTACGGCGGCTGCGTCGGCTACCTGGACTTCGCCGGGGACTCGGACACCGCGATCGCGATCCGCACCGCGGTGCTGCGCGACGGCACCGCGTACGTGCAGGCCGGCGCGGGCGTGGTCGCCGACTCCGACCCGCACGGCGAGGACACCGAGTGCCGCAACAAGGCGGCCGCCGTGCTGCGGGCGGTCGCCACCGCCAATACGCTGCGGACGCCGGAACTGTCCTGACGTGTGAGGAGGCGGCCGGGATGCCCGAGGCGCCGTACGACGAGCTGCGCTGGGAGGCCGTTTTCGGGACGGCCTCCCAGATCCGGGAAGGGCTCGCGGGGGCGGGGCGGGTGCTGTCCGGGGTCCTGATCGACTTCCCGGCCGCGCACGGCCCGCTCGCCCCGGACCTGGTGGTGGTCGCCCCCGGCGCCGCCCGCACCGCCCGGGGCCGGTACGGGGCCGCGGACGCCGAGGCGGTGCTGGAGGTGGCGCACCCGGGCCGTGACCACGTCTTCGCGCGGGCCTGCGCGGAGAGCGGCGTGCCGCTGTACGTGGTGGTCGATCCGGCGGCGGCGGTCTGCACCGTGCACACCGCGCCGTCCCCCGAGGGGGTGTACCGGGAGGCGGAGCGGGTGCCGTTCGGCAACGACCTGTTCCTGCCGCTCGGCGGTCGCACGGTGGTGCTGCGGACGGACGGGTTCCCCACGCCGTAACCCACCCCGCCGGCCGACCCGCCCGCCGCCCCGCCGGCCGGCCCGTTCCCCACCCCGGGTACGGACCCCGGCGTCGGTCGGGGGATAGTGGACGGGTGACCGCTGAGCAGACCCCCGCCCCCGCCGCCCCCAGCCGCCGCACCCTCGGCATCATGCTGCTGCTGACCGTGCTGAGCGCCGTGCTGGTGCTGACCGCGGTCGGGCGGACCTGGGCCGAGGGCCGGGCCGGCACCCTGGACGTGTCCGTCACCGGCGGCAGGATCTCCGAACTGCCCGGCGGGCTGGCCCTGGTGGGCCTCGCCGCGGCCGTCGCGGTGTTCGCGGTGCGCGGCGCCGGCCGGCTGGCGGTCGGCGCGCTGACCCTGCTGGCCGGGCTCGGCGCGGCCGCCGCCTCGGTGGCCGGGGCCGGCGACACCGCCGCGCTGGACGCCGAGGCCGCCCGCAAGCTGGCGCTGACCGGTTCGGCGGCCACCGAGGTCTCGCACACCGCCTGGCCCTGGGTCGCGCTGGTCGGCGGGGTCCTGCTGGCCCTGGCCGGACTGCTCACCCTGCGCTACGGCCGGGGCTGGCCGGCCATGGGCAGCCGCTACGAGGCGCCGACCCGCAAGGCCCCGGCGCGGACCGAGACGCCGGGCGACCTGTGGAAGGCCCTGGACCGGGGCGAGGACCCGACCGCGGTGTGAGCCGCGCGCACGTGACGCGGCCCGCGCGCATGTGACGCGATAGACCCGCCACCCGCTTTGGGCCGTCGGTGTGTGGCCCGGCACAATGGAACCCGTCAACCCGCCGGCGGCCCCGCAGGCCCGGCCGGGCCCCGAGAGCCAAGGAGCACCACTCAGATGGCAGCAGCAGCACACGGCCACACCACCGCCGCCTGGACCGGCGTCGTCATCTCCTTCGTCGGCTTCGGCGTCGCGGGCGTCGCCATGATCCTGCCGTCGGTTCTGCTCGTCTGGGTCGGCCTGGCGGTCATCCTGGCCGGCGGCGTGGTCGGCAAGGCCATGTCCCTCGCGGGCATGGGCAAGCAGCCCAGCGCCAACGTCTACAAGTCGGCCGAGGAGCAGCTCGCGGCCCGTGAGGCCCGCGCCGCCGTCGCCGCCTGACGACGGGCTCGTCGCACCACACGACCACACGTTTGTCGTACATCGGAACGGCGGGCGCGCCACGCCCGCCGTTTCGTCGTGTCCGGGCCCGACCCGGGCAGAATCGGGGCGTGAACGCCGCCCCCACCGCTTCCACCGCCTCCGCCCCGCCGCCCGTGCGGCGCCGGCTGAGCCCGCCGCTGACCGCGCTGGCGGCGGTGGCCGTCCCCGCCGCGTACGTCGCCGTGGTGGACCCGAACACCCCCGGGCACTACCCCGAGTGCCCGTTCCTGACCGCCACCGGCTGGTGGTGCCCCGGCTGCGGGGGGCTGCGCTGCGTCCACGCGCTGAGCCACGGGGACCTCACCGGCGCCCTGCACGACAACGCCGTCGTGGTCCTGCTGTTCGGCGTGCTGGCGGTGCTGTGGCTGCGCTGGGGCTGGGCCGCGCTGACCGGCGGGCCGCCGCCCAGGATCACCGTCGGGGGCCGGCGGTGGGCGCTGATCGCCCTGCTGGTGCTGGTGTTCACAGTGGTGCGCAACTCGGGGGTCGGTGCCGGGCTGGCGCCGCCGCTGGTCTGACCGGGCCGCGCGACCGCCGCGTCCCTGCTGCCGTACCGCGGCCCCTGACCGTGGTCCTCGGCCGCGCGGCCGCCGCTTCCCGTACGCCGTGACGCCACGTCCCGGCCACCGGTCGAGGCCGGCTCGGAGAGCGTCCGAAAACCGGTGCGAAGACCGTCCGAAAACCGGTGCACCCCCGGTGAAGCCGCAGCTGGGGACCGCCGGAGCGGGAGTCCGGTCCGCGAGACGCGGTTCGAACCGGTGCGCCCCCCGCCCCCGGGTGCCGATACCATCGAAGAGTCGGTGGGCTGTCGCCCGCCGGCTCACGCCGGCCAACTGGCAGAAAAGATGGGGGCTCCTGAGTGAGTGTGCTCGACTCGATCATCGAAGGGGTCCGCGAGGACCTCGCCGAGCGGCAGGCCCGGGTCTCCCTGGACGAGCTCAAGGCGCTGGCCGCCAAGGCTCCGGAGGCCAAGGACGGCGTCGCCGCCCTCCGGGGCGACGGGGTCCGGGTGATCTGCGAGGTGAAGCGCTCCAGCCCGTCCAAGGGCGCCCTGGCCTCGATCGCCGATCCGGCCGCCCTGGCGGTGGACTACGCGGCCGGCGGTGCCGCCGCGATCAGCGTGCTGACCGAGCAGCGCCGCTTCGGCGGTTCGCTGGCCGACCTGGACGCCGTCCGCGCCGCGGTGGACACCCCGCTGCTGCGCAAGGACTTCATCGTCACCGCCTACCAGCTGTGGGAGGCCCGTGCGCACGGCGCCGACCTCGCGCTGCTGATCGTCGCGGCCCTCGACCAGCCGGCCCTGGTGTCGCTGATCGAGCGCGCCGAGTCGATCGGCCTCACCCCGCTGGTCGAGGTGCACGACGAGGAGGAGATCAAGCGCGCGGTGGACGCCGGCGCCCGGATCATCGGCGTCAACGCCCGCAACCTGAAGACGCTCGAGGTGGACCGCAACACCTTCGAGAACGTCGCCCACGCCATCCCGGACGGCATCGTCAAGATCGCCGAGTCCGGTGTGCGCGGCCCGCTGGACGTGATCAACTACGCCAACCTCGGCGCCGACGCGGTGCTGGTCGGCGAGTCCCTGGTGACCGGCAAGGACCCGCGTGCCGCGGTCGCCGACCTGGTCGCCGCCGGGGCCCACCCCGCCGTCCGGCACAAGGACTGACCCCCACCCCATGAAGATCGCCGCCCGACTCGCCCCCGGTTGCCGCCCGCGCGGCTGCCGCGCACCCGCACGCCGGGTGCTGGGGCGTCGGGTGCGGTACGTCATCGGGTGCGAGCCCGGGCAGGTGCCGGGACGGCGATGGCGCGTGACGTCCGGCTGAAGCCCAGCCGGGAAGACGTCGTTGTCGTCCATCTCCGTTCAAGGGAAACCACCATGTCCGAAAAGGACTACCTGCCCGGCGCCCAGGTGCCGGACGCGCGCGGCTACTTCGGCGCGTACGGCGGCCGCTTCATCCCCGAGGCGCTGGTCGCCGCGGTCGAGCAGGTCGCCGAGGAGTACGAGAAGGCCAAGACCGACCCGGCCTTCACCGCCGAGCTCGACGCGCTGCTCAAGGACTACACCGGGCGCCCGAGCCCGCTGACCGACGTGCACCGCTTCTCCGCCGAGGCGGGCGGCGCGCGCATCCTGCTCAAGCGCGAGGACCTCAACCACACCGGCTCGCACAAGATCAACAACGTGCTGGGCCAGGCGCTGCTCACCAAGCGGATGGGCAAGACCCGGATCATCGCCGAGACCGGCGCCGGCCAGCACGGCGTGGCCACCGCGACCGCCTGCGCGCTGTTCGGCTTCGACTGCACCATCTACATGGGCGAGGTCGACACCCAGCGCCAGGCGCTCAACGTCGCCCGGATGCGGATGCTCGGCGCCGAGGTGGTGGCCGTCAAGTCCGGCAGCCGGACGCTCAAGGACGCCATCAACGAGGCGTTCCGGGACTGGGTCGCCAACGTCGACTCCACCCACTACCTGTTCGGCACCGTCGCCGGGCCGCACCCCTTCCCGATGATGGTCCGGGACTTCCACCGGGTCATCGGCGTCGAGGCGCGGCAGCAGGTGCTCGACCGGACCGGCCGGCTGCCCGACGCCGTCGTGGCCTGCGTCGGCGGCGGCTCCAACGCGATGGGGATCTTCCACGAGTTCATCCCGGACGCCGGGGTGCGGCTGATCGGCTGCGAGGCGGCTGGCGAGGGCGCCGAGACGCCCCGGCACGCGGCCACCCTCACCAAGGGGGACCCGGGTGTGCTGCACGGCTCCCGGACGTACGTCCTCCAGGACGAGGACGGGCAGACCATCGAGTCGCACTCGATCTCGGCCGGGCTGGACTACCCGGGCGTCGGGCCGGAGCACGCCTGGCTGAAGGACACCGGGCGGGCCGAGTACCGTCCGGTCACCGACGACGCCGCGATGCAGGCGCTGCGGCTGCTGTCCCGCACCGAGGGGATCATCCCGGCCATCGAGAGCGCCCACGCGCTCGCCGGGGCGCTGGAGCTGGGGCGCGAGCTCGGGCCGGAGGCGACCATCCTGGTCTCGCTGTCGGGACGCGGGGACAAGGACATGCACACCGCGGCCGAGTACTTCGGGCTGTACGACGAGCCGGGGGCCGGGTCCGCCGGGCCGGCCGACTCCGCCGAGGGGGGTAAGTGATCATGGCTTCCAAGCTGAGCGACATCCTGGCCGCGGCCAAGGCCGAGGACCGGGCCGCGCTGATCGGCTACCTGCCGGCCGGGTTCCCGACCGTGGACGGCGGCATCCGGGCGGTCAACGCGCTGATCGAGGGCGGCTGCGACGTGGTCGAGGTCGGGCTGCCGCACTCCGACCCGGTGCTGGACGGCGCCGTCATCCAGACCGCCGACGACATCGCGCTGCGGGGCGGTGTGCGGATCAAGGACGTGCTGCGCACCGTCCAGGAGGTCGCCTCCGCGCACCCCGCGGCGGCGGTGCTGGTGATGACGTACTGGAACCCGGTCGACCGCTACGGGGTGGCGCGGTTCGCCGCCGACCTGGCGGCCGCGGGCGGGGCCGGCTGCATCCTGCCGGACCTGCCGGTGGAGGAGTCCGAGGAGTGGCGCAAGGCGGCGGACGAGCACGGTCTGGACACCGTGTTCGTGGTCGCCCCCAGCAGCAAGGACGCGCGGCTGGCGGAGGTCACGGCGGCGGGCAGCGGGTTCGTGTACGCGGCCGCGGTGATGGGCGTGACCGGGACGCGGTCGGCCGTCGGCTCGATGGCCGAGGACCTGGTCGCCCGGACCCGGGCCACCACCGACCTGCCGGTCTGCGTCGGGCTCGGGGTCTCGGACGCGGTGCAGGCGGCGGAGGTCGCCCGGTTCGCGGACGGGGTCATCGTGGGGTCGGCGTTCGTGAAGCGGATCCTGGCCGCGGGCGAGGACGAGGAAGCGGCGCTGGACGCGGTGCGGGCCCTGGCCGGGGAGCTGGCCTCGGGCGTGCGGCGGAGCTGACGCGCGGTAGGACCATCAGGCCGGCGGCCCTCCACTCCTCGGGAGTGGGGGGCCGCCGGTCTTTCGTGGGTGTGTTTCCGGGGCCGCGCTCCTGAGGGGCGCGGCCCCGGGCGCGCGGCATTTGCCGTGCGCGCCGACCGGAGTGCGGACCCGAACGGGTGAACAAGGGGTGGGGACACGCATCAGGCGGGGTTGGCGGACGTTGAGTGGAGGGAGGAGTGCACGAACGGTTGCCGGGGCGAGCGGGAAGGGGTGAGCCGGTGCGGAGTGTCCAGCGGGCCGTCCTGCTGCGGGCGGCGGCGGCCGTGGTGGTGCTCGTCGGCGCGGTCGGGGTGCACGTGGAGGTGGGCCACGCGTTGGCGAAGCGGGGTGCCGAGCGGGCGGAGCGGGAGGCGGTGGCGTGCGCGGAGGCGGCCCGGCATCCCGATCTGTTCGAGGCGGGGTGGTTGGCGGGGTGCCGCTGACGCTCGGGTGTTCGGACTGTTCGGACGGAACGTCACTCATCCGGCGTCATTCCCGACCGCGGAGAAACCCCCCTCCGCCCCCGACGGTTCCTCAGGGAGTGAACGAGTTTCCCGAGGGGGGTTCCCTGATGACCGCGCAGCCCGGTGGCTCCGCGCCCACGCCGACCGCGGGGCGGCCGGTGCCGGCCTGGAGCGAGTGGCTCGGCACGGTCGTCCGGCTCGGCCTCGCGGTGGTCTGGGGGTGGGCCGGGCTGGCGAAGATCTCCGACCCGGCGGAGGCCGCGCAGGCCGTCCGGGCCTACGAGATCCTCCCCGAGGGCCTGGTCAAGCCGATCGGCTACGGCCTGCCGTTCCTGGAGCTGGCGCTGGCCCTGCTGCTGGTGGTGGGCCTCGGCGTCCGGCTGGTGGCCGGGGTCTCCGCGCTCCTGCTGCTGGCGTTCATCGCCGGGATCGCCTCCGCCTGGGCGCGCGGCATCTCGATCGACTGCGGCTGCTTCGGCGGCGGCGGGCACGTCGACGCGTCCCAGACGGAGTACCTCCAGGAGATCCTGCGCGACACCGGGTTCCTGCTGCTGGCCGGGTGGCTGCTGTGGCGGCCCCGCACCCGGCTGTCGGCGGACGGCCGGCTGGCGAGCTGACCCCCACATCCCTGCACCCCGACGAAGGCCCCGACCGTGGATGTCAACGCAATGAGCGAGAAGAACCGAGAAGGCAAGCGCACCGCCCGTGAGCGGATGCTGGAGCAGCGGGCGGCCGACGAGGCCTCCTCCCGGCGCAAGAAGAAGCTGATCGTGGGCGGCTCCGTGCTCGCGGTGATCGCCGCCGCGGTGATCGTCGGCGTCGTGGTGCAGAACCAGCGCTCCAAGCCGGAGACGCCGGTCGCCGCCCCGGCCGGGACGATCGGCGACAAGAACCTGGTCATCCCGGTCGGCGCCGACAACGCGCCCTCCGTCCTCACCGTCTACGAGGACCCGCGCTGCCCCGCCTGCGGCACCTTCGAGCGCGAGTTCTCGTCGACCATCGACCAGCTGGAGGACGCCGGGAAGATCTACACGAACTACCACATCGTGTCGTTCATCGACCGGGCCGTGGCGGGCAAGGGCTCCCGGAACGGCGCCAACGCGCTGGGCTGCGCCCAGGACGCCGGGCACTTCCGGGACTTCCACGACGTGCTGTACCGCAACCAGCCGGACGAGACCAACGACGCCTTCGGCGACAAGGCCGTGCTGCTCGGCCTGGCCAAGCAGGTCAACGGCCTGGACACGCCCGCGTTCCAGTCCTGCGTCAAGGACAGCAGGTTCGGCGGCTGGGTGTCCGCGGTGCAGCAGGACTTCGACAAGTCCAGCTTCAAGTCCACGCCGACGGTGCTGCTCAACGGCCAGCCGGTCTACCCGAAGAACGGCAGCGAGGAGATCACCCCGGCGAACCTGGCGAAGTGGGTGGACGCCGCGAACCAGGGCAAGCAGCTGGGCACGGCGGGGTTCGCACGGGCAGACCCCGGCGCCGACCGGCACCGCCTCGGAGGCCAACAACCCGTCGCCGACGGCCGGCTGAGCCCGCCGGGCCGCGCCGCCCCTCCCCGTCCGGAGGCGGCGGCGCGGCCCGTTGTTCGGTTTCTGTGACCCCAAGGGTGTCCGAGCGGGCCTTCGGACCCTGTAGCGTCGGAACTGCCATGGATATCGCCTACATTCCCAGCCCGTCGCGGGGCGTCCTGTACCTCGGACCGATCCCGCTGCGCGCCTACGCCTTCTGCATCATCCTCGGTGTCGTCGTGGCCGTCTGGCTCGGCAGCAAGCGCTGGGTCGCCCGGGGCGGTGCCAAGCACACCGTCGGCGACATCGCCGTGTGGGCCGTACCGTTCGGCCTGGTCGGCGGCCGCCTCTACCACGTGATCACCGACGGCGGCCGCCTGTACTTCGCCGAGGGGAAGAACCCCTGGGACGCCCTCAAGATCTGGGAGGGCGGCCTCGGCATCTGGGGCGCGGTCGCGCTGGGCGCGGTCGGCGCCTGGATCGGCGCCCGCCGCCGGGGCGTGCCGCTGCCCGCGTACGCCGACGCCATCGCGCCGGGCATCGCCCTCGCGCAGGCGCTGGGCCGCTGGGGCAACTACTTCAACCAGGAGCTGTACGGTCGGTCGACCACCCTGCCGTGGGGCCTGGAGATCGACAAGACGCTGCCCAACGGCGAGGTCGTGAAGGGCGTCTACCAGCCGACCTTCCTGTACGAGTCGCTGTGGTGCGTCGGTGTCGCGCTGCTGGTGATCTGGGCGGACCGCCGCTTCACGCTGGGCCACGGCCGGGCGTTCGCGCTGTACGTGGCCGCGTACACGGTGGGCCGGTTCTGGATCGAGTGGCTGCGGATCGACGACGCGCACGTCTACTTCGGCCTGCGGCTGAACGACTGGGTGTCCATCGCGGTGTTCGTGGGCGCGGTGGCGTACTTCGTGATCGTGGGCAGGAAGCGGCCCGGGCGGGAGGACCCGGCGAGCATCGATCCGGCCGCGCAGGAGGAGCGGGACGCCGCAGCGGAGGCCGCCGCGACGGGCGGTGCCGCGACGGAGGCCGCCCGGGGCGAGGGCAAGGGCGGCAAGAAGGCCGAGAAGTCCGAGGAGAAGGCCGGGAAGGCCGGGAAGGCCGAGGAGAAGGCCGACGGCAAGGCCGAGGAAAAGGCCGACGGGAAGCCGGTTCTGCGGAAGCCGGCCGGGCCCGTGGAGGGGAAGCCGGCCGCCGAGACGGCCGGCGAGGACGTCAAGAACCCGATCTGACCTGGGAGTTCCCCCGGCTGAGGCCACCCTTCGCGAGGCTCGCGAAGGGTGGCCTCAGTGGTGTTCGGACAGCCTTACTTTGCTGGAAATGCCCAGGTCAGACGGGCTACGTTCAGGGCTGACGAACGACGACGGAGGGGAACGACGATGAGTGCGACCATGATGGAGGCCGACGCCGGGCACCAGCCCCGGATACCCGCGGCGGACCACCACCGGGACGTCAACGGCGGCTGGCTGCGGCCGGCCGTGTTCGGCGCGGTGGACGGGCTGGTGTCCAACTTCGCGCTGATGACCGGCGTGGTCGGCGGGGCGGCGTCCAACGGGACGGTGATCCTGACCGGGCTGGCGGGCCTGGCGGCCGGTGCCTGCTCGATGGCGGCGGGGGAGTACACCTCGGTGGCCTCGCAGCGGGAGCTGGTGCAGGCCGAGATCGAGGCCGAGCGGCTGGAGCTGAGCCGCAACCCGCACGGGGAGCTGGCCGAGCTGGCCCAGCTGTACGTCTCGCGCGGGGTGGACCCGGAGCTGGCCCACGAGGTGGCCCGGCAGCTGTCCGCGGACCCGGAGCTGGCTCTGGAGGTGCACGCCCGCGAGGAGCTGGGCGTCGACCCGACCGACCTGCCCTCGCCGCTGGTGGCGGCCGGCTCGTCGTTCCTGTGCTTCGCGCTCGGTGCGCTGCTGCCGCTGCTGCCGTACCTGCTGGGGGCGACCGCGCTGCTGCCGGCGATGCTGCTGGCGGGGGCCGGGCTGTTCCTGTGCGGCGCGGTGGTGGCCCGGGTGACGGCGCGCAGCTGGTGGTTCAGCGGGCTGCGGCAGCTGGTGCTGGGCGGTGCGGCGGCCGGGGTGACCTACCTGCTCGGGTGGCTGATCGGCGGCCATCTGGGGTGACCATGGAGTGCATGGTTATGCTGGTGAGTGGGTGACGTTTCACACATGGGCCTCGGACGGCGCCTGGCAGTGTCTCACCATCCGGGCCTCCGAGCCGCGGATTCGCATCCGCGGACGGGCTCCCGGGATGGATTCCCAGGCGTCCATGATCGGCTTCTGTGGCGGCCCGGTTTCGCCCCTGTTTCAGGCGGTGGACGGTTGGGCACAATCGTCGGGACGTGCACTGTGGCACGTCCTCTCACACGCCCCCCGACCTGCGCGCCGTCCCGCCATGTGGACGGGATATTCCGCTTCTCGGGATCGTGGGCATCATGTAACTCGCACGACACCGCACCATCGCATCAGGGCCAACGTCGTCCCTCCTTGCACCACCTTGCCGAAAGACGACGACGGGAGAGCCGATGCTGTCTGCATCCATGCACTCCGCCAACGAGCCCCAGGCCGGCGCCGCCCGCCAGCCGTACGCGCTCGTGCCGGATGCGCGACCTGCTGCCCAGGGCCTGTACGACCCGCGGAACGAGCACGACGCCTGTGGCGTCGGTTTCGTCGCCACGCTGACGGGCATCGCCGACCACACCATCGTCGAGCAGGCGCTGAACGTCCTGCGCAACCTGGAGCACCGCGGCGCCACCGGCGCCGAGCCGGACTCCGGCGACGGCGCCGGCATCCTGACCCAGGTCCCGGACGCCTTCCTGCGCGGGAAGGTCCCCTTCGAGCTCCCGGCGGCCGGCTCCTACGCCGTCGGCATCGCCTTCCTCCCCGAGGACGACGAGAAGGACGCCGCCGCCGTCGCGCGGATCGAGGCGATCGCGGCCGAGGAGGGCACGACCGTCCTCGGCTGGCGCGACGTCCCCGTCACCCCGGACCTGCTCGGCGCCACCGCGCGCAGCGTGATGCCGCGGTTCCGGCAGCTCTTCCTGGCGAAGGACGGCACGGCCGGCATCGAGCTCGACCGGACCGCCTTCGTGGTCCGCAAGCGGGCCGAGCGCGAGGCCGGGGTGTACTTCCCGTCGCTGTCCGCGCGCACCATCGTCTACAAGGGCATGCTGACCACCGGCCAGCTGGAGCCCTTCTTCCCCGACCTGTCGGACCGCGGCTACGCGTCCGCGATCGGCCTGGTGCACTCGCGGTTCTCCACCAACACCTTCCCGAGCTGGCCGCTCGCCCACCCGTACCGCTTCGTCGCGCACAACGGCGAGATCAACACGGTCAAGGGCAACCGCAACTGGATGCACGCCCGGGAGTCGCAGCTCGCGACCGACCTCATCCCCGCCAACAGCAAGGGCCAGGGCCTGGAGCGGATCTTCCCGATCTGCACGCCGGAGCACTCCGACTCCGCCTCCTTCGACGAGGTCCTGGAGCTGCTCCACCTCGGCGGCCGCTCGCTGCCGCACTCGGTGCTGATGATGATCCCGGAGGCGTGGGAGAACCACGCCACCATGAGCCCGGACCGCCGCGCCTTCTACCAGTACCACTCCAACCTGATGGAGCCCTGGGACGGCCCGGCCTGCGTCACCTTCACCGACGGCAACCAGATCGGCGCCGTGCTCGACCGCAACGGCCTGCGCCCGGCCCGGTACTGGATCACCGAGGACGGCCTGGTCGTCCTCTCCTCCGAGGTCGGCGTCCTCGACATCGAGCAGGAGAAGGTCGTCCGGAAGGGCCGCCTCCAGCCCGGCCGGATGTTCCTGGTGGACACCGCCGAGGGCCGGATCGTCCCGGACGAGGAGGTCAAGTCCGCCCTCGCCGCCGAGCACCCCTACCAGGAGTGGGTCGACGGCGGGCAGATCCAGCTCGCCAAGCTGCCCGAGCGCGAGCACATCTTCCACACCCACGCCTCCGTCACCCGCCGCCAGCAGACCTTCGGCTACACCGAGGAGGAGCTGCGGGTCATCCTCGCGCCGATGGCGCGCACCGGCGCCGAGGCGCTCGGCTCGATGGGCACCGACTCGCCGATCGCCGCGCTGAGCGAGAAGCCGCGCCTGCTGTTCGACTACTTCGTGCAGCTCTTCGCGCAGGTCACCAACCCGCCGCTGGACGCCATCCGCGAGGAGCTCGTCACCTCGCTGCTGTCCAACCTCGGCCCGGAGGGCAACCTGCTGGCCGCCGAGGCCGCGTCCTGCCGCTCGGTCGGGATCACCTTCCCCGTGATCGACAACGACGAGCTCGCCAAGCTCGTCCACATCAACGCCGACGGCGACCAGCCCGGCCTGAAGGCCGTCACGCTCTCCGGCCTCTACAAGGTCGCCTCCGGCGGCGAGGGCCTGGCCTCCCGGCTCGCCGAGATCGCCGCCGAGGCCGACGCGGCGATCGCCGACGGCGCCCGGATCGTCGTGCTCTCCGACCGGCACTCCGACGCCGAGCACGCGCCGATCCCCTCGCTGCTGCTCACCTCGGCCGTGCACCACCACCTGATCCGCACCAAGCAGCGCACCCGGGTGTCGCTGCTGGTCGAGGCGGGCGACGTCCGCGAGGTGCACCACGTCGCGCTGCTGATCGGCTACGGCGCCGGGGCGGTCAACCCGTACCTGGCGATGGAGTCCGTCGAGGACCTGGTCGCCCAGGGCGTGTTCATCGAGGGCGTCGAGCCCGAGAAGGCGATCCGCAACCTGATCAAGGCGCTCGGCAAGGGCGTGCTCAAGGTCATGTCCAAGATGGGCATCTCGACCGTCGCCTCCTACCGAGGCGCCCAGGTCTTCGAGGCCATCGGCCTCTCCCAGGACCTCGTCGACGGCTACTTCTCCGGCACCACCACCAAGCTCGGCGGCATCGGCCTGGAGGAGATCGCCCGCGAGACCGCCGCCCGGCACGCCAAGGCGTACCCGGCCTCCGGCATCCCGGCCGCGCACCGCGCGCTGGAGATCGGCGGCGAGTACCAGTGGCGCCGCGAGGGCGAGCCGCACCTGTTCGACCCGGACACCGTCTTCCGCCTCCAGCACGCCACCCGCAACCGCCGGTACGACATCTTCAAGCAGTACACGGACCGGGTGAACGAGCAGTCCGAGCGGCTGATGACGCTGCGCGGCCTGTTCCGGCTGAACGGCCTGGAGCGGGAGCCGATCCCGGTCGAGGAGGTCGAGCCGGTCTCCGCGATCGTCCGGCGCTTCTCCACCGGCGCCATGTCGTACGGCTCGATCTCCCGCGAGGCGCACGAGACCCTGGCCATCGCGATGAACCGCCTCGGCGGCAAGTCCAACACCGGCGAGGGCGGCGAGGACCCGGACCGCCTGTACGACCCGGAGCGCCGCTCGGCGATCAAGCAGGTCGCCTCCGGCCGGTTCGGCGTCACCTCCGAGTACCTCGTCAACGCCGACGACATCCAGATCAAGATGGCCCAGGGCGCCAAGCCCGGCGAGGGCGGCCAGCTGCCCGGCCACAAGGTCTACCCGTGGGTCGCCAGGACCCGGCACTCCACCCCGGGCGTCGGCCTGATCTCGCCGCCGCCGCACCACGACATCTACTCGATCGAGGACCTGGCGCAGCTGATCCACGACCTCAAGAACGCCAACCCGGCGGCCCGCATCCACGTGAAGCTGGTCTCCGAGGTCGGCGTCGGCACGGTCGCGGCCGGCGTGTCCAAGGCGCACGCCGACGTCGTCCTGGTCTCCGGGCACGACGGCGGGACGGGCGCCTCGCCGCTCACCTCGCTGAAGCACGCGGGCGGCCCCTGGGAGCTCGGCCTCGCCGAGACCCAGCAGACCCTGCTGCTCAACGGGCTGCGCGACCGCATCGTCGTCCAGACCGACGGCCAGCTGAAGACCGGCCGCGACGTGGTCATCGCCGCGCTGCTCGGCGCCGAGGAGTTCGGCTTCGCGACCGCCCCGCTGGTGGTCTCCGGCTGCATCATGATGCGGGTCTGCCACCTGGACACCTGCCCGGTCGGCGTCGCCACCCAGAACCCGGTGCTGCGCGAGCGGTTCTCCGGCAAGCCCGAGTTCGTGGTCAACTTCTTCGAGTTCATCGCCGAGGAGGTCCGGGAGATCCTGGCCTCGCTGGGCTTCCGCTCGATCGAGGAGGCCGTCGGCCGCGCCGAGCACATCGACGCCCGGGCCGCGATCGACCACTGGAAGGCCGCCGGGCTGGACCTCGCCCCGCTGTTCCACGTGCCGGCGCTGCCCGAGGGGGCCGCCCGCCACCGCACCACCACCCAGGACCACGCGCTGGACAAGGCCCTGGACAACCAGCTGATCGCCCTCGCCGAGGACGCGCTGGAGCGCGGCGAGACCGTCCGGATCCAGCTGCCGATCCGCAACGTCAACCGCACCGTCGGCACCATGCTCGGCCACGAGGTGACCAAGCGGTACCGGGGCGAGGGCCTGCCGGAGGGGACCATCGACGTCACCTTCACCGGCTCCGCCGGGCAGTCCTTCGGCGCGTTCCTGCCGCGCGGCGTGACCCTGCGGCTGGAGGGCGACGCCAACGACTACGTCGGCAAGGGCCTCTCCGGCGGCGTGGTGATCGTCCGACCGGCCCGCGAGGCGGCCGCCATCGGCAACGACGCGCAGAACCACGTCATCGCCGGCAACACCATCGGCTACGGCGCCACCGCGGGCCGCGTCCACCTGCGCGGCAAGGCCGGCGAGCGCTTCGCCGTCCGCAACTCCGGGGCCACCCTGGTGGTCGAGGGCGTCGGCGACCACGGCTTGGAGTACATGACCGGCGGCCGGGTCGTCGTCCTCGGCGAGACCGGGCGCAACCTCGCGGCGGGCATGTCCGGCGGCATCGCGTACGTCCTGGACCTGCGCCCCGCGAACGTCAACGACGGCATGGTGGGCATCGAGGCCCCCACCGCCGCCGACCGCGACTGGCTGCGCGAGACCGTGCAGCAGCACTACGAGGAGACCGGCTCCACCGTCGCCGCCGAGCTCCTGGCGGACTGGGGCAGCGGGGTCTCCCGCTTCTCCAAGATCATGCCGACCGACTACAAGGCAGTGCTCGCCGCCAAGGACGCCGCTGAGCGCGATGGCCTCTCCGAGGCCGAGACCACTCGCAAGATGATGGAGGCGGCTAATGGCTGACCCCAAGGGCTTCCTGACCACGCCCAAGCAGCTGGCCGAGCGCCGCCCCGTGGACGTCCGTCTGCGGGACTGGAACGAGGTCTACGTCGAGCGCAGCCTCCTGCCGATCATCACCAAGCAGGCCGGCCGCTGCATGGACTGCGGCATCCCGTTCTGCCACAACGGCTGCCCGCTCGGGAACCTCATCCCCGAGTGGAACGACCTGGCCTACCGGGACGACTTCGTCGGCGCGATCGAGCGGCTGCACGCCACCAACAACTTCCCGGAGTTCACCGGCCGCCTGTGCCCGGCCCCGTGCGAGTCCGCGTGCGTCCTCGGCATCAACCAGGACGCGGTGACCATCAAGAACGTCGAGGTCACCATCATCGACAAGGCCTGGGACCGCGGCGGGGTCACCCCGCAGGTCCCGGAGCGGCTCTCCGGCAAGACCGTCGCCGTCGTCGGCTCCGGCCCGGCCGGCCTCGCCGCCGCCCAGCAGCTCACCCGCGCCGGGCACACCGTCGTCGTGTACGAGCGGGCCGACCGGATCGGCGGACTGCTGCGCTACGGCATCCCCGAGTTCAAGATGGAGAAGCGCCACATCAACCGCCGCATCGAACAGATGCGGGCGGAGGGCACCCGGTTCCGCACCGGCGTGCACGTCGGCGAGGACATCACCGGGCAGCAGCTGCGCGAGCGCTTCGACGCCGTGGTCGTCGCGGCCGGCGCCACCACCGCCCGCGACCTGCCGGTGCCCGGGCGCGAGCTCAAGGGCGTCCACCAGGCCATGGAGTACCTGCCGCTGGCCAACAAGGTGCAGGAGGGCGACTTCGTGGAGTCGCCGATCAGCGCCAAGGGCAAGCACGTGGTCGTGATCGGCGGCGGCGACACCGGCGCGGACTGCGTCGGCACCGCCCACCGGCAGGGGGCGGCCTCCGTCACCCAGCTGGAGATCATGCCGCGGCCCGGCGAGGACCGGCCCGGGCACCAGCCGTGGCCGACCATGCCGATGACGTACAAGGTCACCTCCGCGCACGAGGAGGGCGGCGAGCGGATCTACTCGGTCAGCACCACCCACTTCAGCGGCGACGAGGACGGCAACGTCCAGGAGCTGCACCTCGTCGAGGTGGAGTTCAGGGACGGCCGGTTCGAGCAGGTCCCCGGCACCGAGCGGGCCATCCCGGCCCAGCTGGTCACCCTGGCCATGGGCTTCACCGGGACGGACGTGCGCAACGGGCTGGTCGAGCAGCTGGGAGCGGACCTCGACGCGCGCGGTAACATTGCCCGCGATGGCCGGTTCGCCACCAATGTCGATGGCGTGTACGTCTGCGGAGACGCCGGCCGTGGCCAGTCGCTGATCGTCTGGGCCATCGCGGAAGGCCGCTCGGCCGCCGCGGCGGTGGACAAGTACCTCGGCGGCAAGACCCCGCTTCCCGCGCCGATCCGGCCCACCGACCGCCCCCTGGTGGTCTGACGGGCCCCGGACGCTCCGACCGGCCCACCCCGAACCCCCGGCGCCGCATCGCCGGGAGCTCAACCCGCTGCCCCCGTCAGAGTCGCCGGGCCAACGCGGTCTCCTGGCGCCTGCCCTCTTCCCCGACCAGTTGGAGGGCGGGCGCCGTCGCGTACCCGCACGGAGGCCCCTGAGTCCTCCCCGGGCCGCGGCAACTCTCGGACAAACGGCCGGAGTTGTTCGGCGCCCGGCGGGTTCCGGGACAGTGGGCTGTTGTTCGTCGGTGCCAGGTGGCAGACTGCGGCCGACGGCCGGGGGGCTGGGCGAGCGCGGAGGATGACGTCGATGGGCACGACTCAGGCAGGCGGGGGCGCCACGGTACGGCGCCTGCTGCTCGGTACCCAGCTGCGCAAGCTCCGCGAGGCCAGAGGCGTCAGCCGGGAGGAGGCCGGGTACTCGATCCGGGCCTCCGAGTCCAAGATCAGCCGCATGGAGCTCGGCCGGGTCGGCTTCAAGGAACGCGACGTCGCCGACCTGCTCACCCTGTACGGGGTCGAGGTCGAACAGGAGCGGGCCACCGTCCTCGGACTGCTGCGCGACGCCAACGCCAGCTCCTGGTGGCACGAGTACGGGGACGTCCTGCCCGGCTGGTTCCAGAACTACCTGGGACTGGAGGAGGCCGCGGCCGAGATCCGCAGCTACGAGGTCCAGTTCGTCCACGGGCTGCTCCAGACCGCCGACTACGCCCGGGCCGTGGTCACCGCCGGCTGCCACGCCACCGGGCCGGAGGAGATCGAGCGCCGGGTCGACGTACGGCTCAAGCGGCAGGCGGTGCTGACCGGCGAGCGGGCGCCGCGGCTGGTCGCGGTGCTGGACGAGGCCGCGCTGCGCCGGCCCTGGGGCGGCGCGGAGCTGATGCGGGGCCAGCTGGACCGGCTGCTGGAGCTGAGCGAACTGCCCAACGTCCGGCTCCAGGTGCTGCCGCTGGGCAACGCCGGGCTGAGCGCCGAGAGCGGCGCGTTCACCGTCCTGGGCTTCGCCGAGGCCGAACTGTCGGACGTGGTGTACCTGGAGCAGTTCACCACCGCGCTCTACCTGGACAAGCCCGCCGAGGTGGCCGAGTACCGGCACGCGATGGACGACCTGGTCGCCGACAGTCTGAGCCCGGCACTGACCCGCGACCTGCTGCATTCCGTGCGCCAGGAACTGTAAGACGTCAGTACGATGATCCCCCATCAGGTCGGGTGCATGAGAGGGATCAGATGTCGTACTTCTCCGAGTTGGCCCTGCAGTACATCGATGGTGAGTGGCGCAGCGGCAGCGGCTCCTGGGACATCGTCGACGTCGACCCCTACACCGGCGACAAGCTCGCCACCATCACCGTCGCCACCGTCGCCGAGGTCGACCTGGCCTACCGCGCCGCCGAGCGCGCCCAGAAGCAGTGGGCCGCCACCAACCCCTACCAGCGGCGGCTGGTCTTCGAGCGCGCGCTGCGGCTGCTGGAGGAGCGCGAGCCGGAGATCGTCCAGGCGGTCATGGCGGAACTCGGCGGCACCGCGCTGAAGGCGGGCTTCGAACTGTCGCTGGTCAAGGACGTGCTGCGGGAGTGCCTGCACCTGTCGGTGGCCCCCGAGGGCCGGCTGCTGACCTCGCCCGCCCAGGGCCGGGAGAACCGCCTCTACCGGCTGCCGGTCGGCGTGGTCGGCGTGATCAGCCCGTTCAACTTCCCGCTGTTCCTGGCGCTCAAGGCCGTCGCCCCGGCGCTCGCGCTCGGCAACGGCGTCGTCCTCAAGCCGCACCAGGAGACCCCGGTGGTCGGCGGCGGGCTGATCGCCAAGCTCTTCGAGGACGCGGGGCTCCCGCCCGGCCTGCTGAACGTGGTGATCACCGACATCGCCGAGATCGGCGACAGCTTCCTGGAGCACCCGGTGCCCAAGGTGATCTCCTTCACCGGCTCCGACAAGGTCGGCCGGCACGTCGCCACCGTCGCCGCCGGGCACTTCAAGCGCACCGTCCTGGAACTCGGCGGCAACAGCGCGCTGATCGTCCTGGACGACGCCGACGTGGACCACGCCGTGGACGCCGCGGTGTTCAGCCGCTTCGTCCACCAGGGGCAGGTCTGCATGGCCGCCAACCGGGTGCTGGTGGACCGGTCCGTCGAGGCCGAGTTCACCGAGAAGTTCGTCGCCAAGGTCGCCTCGCTCACCGTCGGCGACCCGCGGGACCCGGCCACCCACATCGGCCCGCTGATCAACCCCGTCCAGGCCGACGGCCTGCGCGCCCAGGTCGACCAGGCCGTCGCGGCCGGCGCCACCGCGCTGCTGCGCGGCGACACGGTCGGCAGCCTGATGGAGCCGGTGGTCCTCACCGGCCTGGCCGAGGACGCGCCGATCCTGCGGACCGAACTCTTCGGCCCGGTCGTCCTGCTGGTGCCCTTCGACGGCGAGGACGAGGCCGTCCGGCTCGCCAACGCCACGCCCTTCGGCCTCAGCGGCGCGGTGCACACCGGGAACACCGAGCGCGGCGTAAAGCTCGCCCAGCGGATCGAGACCGGCATGATCCACGTCAACGGCGGCACCATCGCCGACGAGCCGGGCGTGCCCTTCGGCGGCGAGAAGAACTCCGGCGTCGGCCGCCTCAACGGCGAGTCCACGGTGGACGCCTTCACCACCCTGAAGTGGATATCCGTCCAGCACGAGCGCGCGGTCTTCCCCTTCTGACCCGCGGTTCGGACGCGAGGGCCTCCCGGCGGCTGCCGCCGGGAGGCCCGTGGCGTCAGGCGGGGTAGCGGAGCAGGGCGTCGGTGGCGAGCTCGAAGCCGAAGGGGGCCGGGAGCGGGACCGGGTCGCCGAACTTGCCGTTCCAGCGCCAGCGGTAGCCGCTGTCGGACGGCTCGGCGTAGAGCGTCAGGTCGCCCTCGCGCGGGTCGATCAGCAGGTACAGCGGGATGGCCATCAGTGGGTAGTCGCGGACCTTGCCGACCAGGTCGTTCTCCGGGTTCGACGGGGAGACGATCTCCACCGCGATGGCCGCCTGCTCGGCGGGGACCTGGTTGCCGCCCTCCTCCAGCGCCGAGAGGGGGATGTAGGTCAGGTCGGGGTTGCGGAGCTTGCCGACGTTCGGGGAGGCGAGGTCGGTGTTCTCGCTCGGCATCGTTTCGGCGGGGCGGTGGGCGTCGAACTGCTCGCGGACGAGCAGCAGGTTGCGCTGGTGGATCACCGAGGGGCCGGCCGTCATGATGATCTCGTCGCCGGAGATCTCGATCTTCCACCCGGCCGGAGGCGTCAGGCTCTCCGCGTAGGCCAGCAGCCTCGCGTGGCGCTCGGGGATCTGGAACTCGCTCATGGCGCCATTCTTCCACCGGACAGGCCGAAAGGCCGTCGCCGGACGGGGCGACGGCCTTTCGCTCGGGGAGTGCGGATCAGAAGACCGGCTGGCCGGCGCGGACCAGGCGCCAGGAGTCGGTGAAGAACTCGGCGGGGTCGATGACGCCCTTGGCCTTCACCCAGGCGATCATGGTGTTGCGGATCTCGTCGGAGTTCGACCAGACCATCTTGGCCTTGGCGACGTGCGGGAAGTTGCCGCCGCCGTTGGCACGGTAGTTGTTGACGGCGAGGACGAACTCGGCGGCCGGGTCGATCGGCTTGCCCTGGAAGGACAGGTTGACGATCCGCGAGCCCTTCGGCTGGGCGATGTCGATGTCGTAGCTCAGGCCGTAGAGCGAGTCGTAGTTGTAGTCCGGGGTGGCCTCGGCGCCGGTCAGCTTGTCCTTGTCGACCGGGGCGCCCGGGGCGAGCTGGTTGTAGTACTTGACCGAGTACTCCAGGTAGTCCTTGAGCTGGGCGCCCGTCAGGATGCGGGCCTCCAGGGTGTTCTCGTAGATGTAGAGGCCCGCGGCGTCGCGCAGCTTCACCTGGCCGGACGGGATCAGGGCGGTGCGGTTGAACGGGGCGGCCTGGGCCAGCACCGGGAGGTTGGCGTACTGGCCGCCCGCCAGCGCGGCCTTGACGGCGTCGGCCTGGACCCGGCCGATCAGGTCGATGATCGGGGTGGCCTTGAAGGGGGCGTCGGCGATCGACAGCGCGATCTTGCTGGTGCCGATGTTCTGGTTGACGTACGCGACGACCTTCTTGTGCTGCCCGGCGATCGCGTCGGTGATCTCCGGGTTCTCCGGCACGGTGTTGGAGTTCAGCAGCCGGGAGGAGACCGAGGCGACCTTCCAGGCGCCGCCCGTGAACTCGACCTCGAAGTCGAAGCAGGTCAGCCGCTGGCCGTAGCAGAGCGGCTCGGAGAGGACGACCGTGCGGCCGGTCTTCTTGTTGACGACCAGGCGCTGCGGGACCTCCTTGTGGGCGTGGCCCACCAGCACCGCGTCGATGTCCGGGACGGTCTCCGCCAGCGCGACCGAGACGTTCTCGGCCCACGGCAGCTGGTCGCCCCAGGTGGTCGCCTCGTCGCAGCCGGAGTGCGCCGAGACCACGATGACGTCCGCGCCCGCGGCCTTCATCTTCGGCACCCAGGTGGCGGCGGTCTCCACGATGCCCGGGAAGACCATCTTGCCGCTGACGTTGGCCTTGTCCCAGATCGCGATGCCCGGGTTGGTCAGGCCGAGGATGCCGACCCGCACCGGACGGCCGCCGCCCAGGCGCAGCTCCTTGATCACGTACGGCTTGAAGGCCGGCTTCTCGTTCTTCGCGTTCAGCGCGTTGGCGCCCAGCAGCGGGAACTCCAGCTGCTCCTCGTAGGCCTTCAGGAGCGGGATGCCGTAGTTGAACTCGTGGTTGCCGAGCGCGGCGGCGTCGTACTCCATGAGGTTCATGGCGACGGCCATCGGGTGGTCCGGCACGGTGTTGGCCTCGGTGTCGATCGACTCGATCCGGGCGTAGTAGTAGGACAGCTGGGTGCCCTGGATGGTGTCGCCGGAGTCGATGAGCAGGCAGCGGTCCCAGCCCTTCTCCTCGCGCACCTGGTTGGCCAGCGTGGAGATCTTGGCGAGGCCGACCGCGTTGTGGGCCTTGTCGGTGTACTCGGCGTCGGTGAAGTAGTCCCAGTTGAGCACCCGGCCGTGCAGGTCGGTGGTGCCCATGACGGTGAAGGCCTGCGTGCGCGGCTTGCGCTGCTGGCCCTTGGCGGCCGCCGCGTCCGGCTGGGCGGCCGCGGCGGAGGGGGCGGCGGCCAGGGCGGCGCCGCCGGCCAGGGCTGCGCCGGCGGCGGTGGCGGCGGACCGGGTGACGAAGTCACGGCGGTTCAGGGTCATGGACGACTCTCCCGAGTGGGACGACGGCGGATGGACCGTCAACTGGTGTTCGTGAACAAAAGTGTGCGTGCACGCGTCGACGCGCGTAGAGGGACGCGCGTAGAAGTGTGCCGTGCGAGCCGGGGTGCTGAATAGCCCCCTGACCTGTCCAGGAGGTGAGATCTTGGCGACTCGTTCGTGACGGGCGTGGGGGAGACGTGGGGTGGTACGGAGG
Source organism: Kitasatospora sp. NPDC001225 (assembly GCF_053597855.1). Classification (NCBI taxonomy): domain Bacteria; kingdom Bacillati; phylum Actinomycetota; class Actinomycetes; order Kitasatosporales; family Streptomycetaceae; genus Kitasatospora; species Kitasatospora sp. NPDC001225. The sequence continues at coordinate 19,344 of NZ_JBSFJC010000036.1, read as the reverse complement.
CGCGGAGGCCTGAGGGGCGGAGGTGCGAAGGGCGCGGGCCGGCCGATGCCGGGTCAGGCCAGCTCGCCCGCCAACCGGTCGACCTCGCGGCCCAGCTGGACCGCCGGGTCCGGATCGTCCGGCCCCGCCCAGGGCTGCCAGGTCCGCGCCCGCAGGTAGCCGGCCACCGCGACCGGCAGCCGGTCCCGGACGATCCGCTCCGCCACCGGGCCCGGGCCGGCCGCGCGCAGCGCCGCCAGCAGGCCGTCCACCCCGGCGGAGGGCGGCAGCGGCACGGTGTCCAGGTAGGCGGCCAGCGCCACCAGCTCCGGGTCGGGCGCGGGGGCGGGCTCCGGTGCGGGGACCGGCTCCGGCTTGGGGGCCGGAGGCGCGGAGACCTCGGGCGGCTGCGGCTCCGGCCGCGGCGGGAGCGGCGGCCGGGGCTTCGGGGCGGGCGTCAGCAGCGCGCCCACCCCGTACAGCCCCGCCACGACCCCCGGCCACCAGACCCCGCCCAGCCCGGCGAAGTGCAGCCCCAGGCCGACCGCGCCGCCCGCGCAGCCGACCAGGTTGCGGGCCGACTCCAGGTAGCGCAGCGCCCGGGGGCCGAACCCGTTACTGGTAGCCACGGATCTCCTCGAACACCCCGTCCAGCGAGCCCGTCCCGTCGAACAGCTTGCCGCCGCTCAGGTCCGCGATCCCCTGGAGCTGGTTCACCGCCGCCTCCCCGAACCTGATCGGGAACACCGGGATCGCCTTCTCCCCGGCCGGCAGCGCGTCGTGGAAGCGCTTGAAGTCGCCGTCCGTCGCACCGGCGTTGCTCTCCCCGTCGGTCATCAGCACGATCGAGGTGAACCGGTCGTCGCCGGCCGCGGCCTGCTGGCGCTCGATCACCCGGTACGCCTCCTCCAGCGAGGAGTACACCGCCGTCCCGCCCGAGGCGGCCAGCGACTGCACGTCCGCGTCGATCGACGCCAGCTCCGCCTCCGGGCCCGGACTGCCGCCGGTGGCCGGCACCACGTGGGTCCTGGTCCACTTCACCGCGGAGGCGAAGGAGAGCAGCGTGATCTCCTCGCGGTCCCGGAAGCGGCGCACCCCGCGGGTGTCGTCCGACCCGGTCAGCCGGCCCAGCGCGCTCTTCAGCGCGGCGATCCGCGAGCCCTCCATCGAGCCCGAGGTGTCCAGCACGTACACCGTCCGGGACGGGCGGCGCAGCTCGTTCTGGTACGAGGCCAGCAGGCCGTCCGCGACCGCCCTGGTGCCCGGGAACGGCAGCTCCCGGCGGCGGTCCGCGGGCAGCCCGGCGGCCGGGGCCGCGCCCGCCGTCACCGGGCGGCGCAGCGTCAGCTCGGAGATGCGCTTCTGCACGTCCTCCTTGAGCAGGTACGCGGTCAGCCGCTGGAAGGAGTCGCGCTGCTCCTGCGCGGCGGAGGACATCAGCGAGAGCGGGTAGTCCGCCGACACCACGCCGTCCACCGGCCGCACCACGGTCAGCTGCTGCTGCGGCGACAGCGTCCGGTTCAGCGACAGCAGCACCGACTCGTAGTTCACCAGCGCGCCCACCACGCCCGACTCGGCCCGGGTGTACGCCTGCGCCAGCCAGCCGGACGAACCCGAGGTCAGCTTCTGGCCCTTGAAGAACTCCTTCAGCTGCGGGGCGGCCTTCTGCACGTCCGCGTCGGTCAGCGCCGCGCCCGCGCCGGAGAAGGCCGAGGCCACCGCGACGAGGGTGGAGAAGCCCGAGTTGGAGCGGGACGGGTCGGCCATCCCGTACGGCAGCTTGCCGGCCGAGGCCGCGGCGCCGACCTGCGCCCAGGTGACCTTCGACCCGTCGCCCCAGCCGAGTTCGCCGAGCGCCGAGGAGCGCACCCCGATCGCCACCGGCGACACCATCACCGGGGTCTCCGAGACCAGCTTGGACTTCCCGGCCGGATCGAGCCGCAGGTACTGGTTGGACGGGAACCACACGGCGTCGTACTTGCCGTCGGCCCGGCCCGAGGCGACGGTGTCCGCGCCGTCCAGGGTGCCCGTCCAGGAGAACTGCACGGTCACCCCGGTGGCCTTCCGGGCGTCCTCCAGGACCGGTGCCAGGTCCTGGAGTTCACTGCCGGCCAGGACGCGCAGCACCCCGGGGCGGGCCGTCTCGGCGGGCGGGTCGGTGGGCTTCGGGGCGGGGTCGCCGCCGCCGGTGGAGGTGCAGGCGGTGGCCGCGGCGAGCACGGCGGCCAGCGCGGCCGTGAGCCAGCCGCGGCGCCTCGTCGGGTTGGTCACTTGGTCCCCTTCGCCGCGGCGGTCAGCTTCTGCAGGTTGTCCAGCGAGGGCAGGGTCGCCTGCTTGATCCTGGCGGCGGTCAGATCGGGTGCGAAGGTCGGTTTCTTCTCCCGCATCAGGTTCGCGAAGGCCTCCGGCTTGGCCTGCGGCCGCAGGCCGAACCGGGCCTCCAGGTTGCGCAGCACCTCGTCGTTCTGGAGGACGTCGGCGAGCTTGCGGCCGCTGTCGGTGTGGGCCACGAGGGTGTGGTCCGAGTAGACGGTGGTGTCCGGGTACAGCACCACCATGTCCCCGGTCGGCTTGTTCTGCAGCGCCAGGGTGGCGGCCTGCGACTCGTACGCGAAGATCAGCGGGTTGCCGATCCCCGCGCCGAAGTCCCGGAACGGCTCGTCGCTGCTGCTCTTCTGGATGCCCTGCAGCGCGTTCGCGGTGTGCAGGACGTCCTTGACGGCGGCGACGCCGGCGTCGTCCGACACCACCTGGTGGTTGTTGGCGACGTAGGAGAGCAGCGCGAGGTACATCGCGCCGGAGGACGAACTTTCCGGGTCGGTGGTGGTCACGAAGAGCTGGCCGGACAGCTCGGGGTGCTTGTCGGCGCCGGACAGGCCCTCCCATCTGCGGCCGCCCTTCAGGGCGTTGACGTACTCGTCCATCCGGAAGGTCCAGACGCCGCTGACGGGGTCCAGCTCGGCCAGCTTGTTGTTCTGCAGGACCTCGGCCACCGACGGGTGGGCCACGATCACCAGCGGCGAGTAGAACGGCACCAGCGGGGAGTCCTGCAGCTTCCAGATGCGCTGGATCTCCCGGGCCGGTGCCGCGCTCGCCGGGAAGGCGAAGTCCAGCCCCGGGGTCTTGGCCGCCTGGTCGCTCATCGTCCAGGAGCCGGTCGAGTCCGCCCGGACCAGCAGGCCCTGCTTCGCCAACTCGGCCTTGACCTCGTCGTTCTCGAAGAAGGCGCGCTTCTCCGAGCCGATCAGGCCGGTGACGGTGACCGTCTTGGTGTCCGGTCCGTTGTGGTCGATCAGCGCGTAGCCGACCCCGCCCAGCAGGACCAGGGCCGCGACCACCCCCAGTGCGCGTCGCATACCGAACGCCTCCCCCTCGCCCGCTCCTTCGTCCGGGTGGTGGCCCGGACGCCCGGGCCGCGACCCGGGGGTGACGAGCGTCCCGCCGGGCGGGGAGCGGGGGCGGAAGCGGCGATGAACCAGGGGTGAACAGGCCTTCACGGAATCGCATCGGCATCGCGGCGGCGGGCGGCGCGGGAGGCGTGCGGAGGGAGCGCGGGAGGGGCGTGGGGAAGGGTGTTCGCACAGCGGTCCGAGGATGTGTCAGATTGTTCAACTCGCCTTACGGCAACGGTCATCCCGCAGTCCGGACCCGCGTCGAGGTTACGCGTCGGTAATGCCTAGTCTCAGCACTATGCGCCGAGCAAAAATCGTCTGTACCCTCGGGCCCGCCACCGACTCGTACGACCAGATCAAATCCCTGGTCGACGCCGGGATGGACATCGCCCGACTGAACCTCAGCCACGGCCTGCACGCCGAGCACGAGGAACGCTACCGCCGCGTCCGCAAGGCCGCCGACGAGACCGGCCGCAGCGTCGGCGTCCTCGTCGACCTTCAAGGCCCGAAGATCCGGCTCGACACCTTCGCCCACGGGCCGGTACTTCTCGAACGCGGCGACGAGTTCACCATCTCCACCGACAAGGACGTCGTGGGGGACAAGGACCGCTGCGGAACCACCTACTCCGGGCTCGCCGGTGACGTCGGCCGCGGGGAGCGCATCCTGGTCGACGACGGCCGGGTCACCCTGGAGGTCGTCGCCGTCGACGGGCCGCACGTACGGTGCCTCGTCATCGAGGGCGGCCTGGTCTCCGACCACAAGGGCCTCAACCTCCCCGGCGTCTCCGTCTCCGTCCCCGCACTCAGCGACAAGGACGTCGCCGACCTGCGGTGGGCACTGCGGACCGGGGCCGACCTCATCGCGCTCTCGTTCGTCCGCAGCGGACGGGACATCGAGGACGTCCACCGGATCATGGCGGAGGAGGGGCGGCACGTCCCGGTCATCGCCAAGATCGAGAAGCCGCAGGCGGTGGACAACCTGGAGTCCGTCGTCGACGCCTTCGACGGGATCATGGTGGCCCGCGGCGACCTGGGCGTGGAGATGCCCCTCGAACAGGTCCCGCTGGTCCAGAAGCGCGCCATCAAGCTCGCCCGCCGCAACGCCAAGCCGGTCATCGTCGCGACCCAGATGCTCGACTCGATGATCAACACCTCCCGGCCGACCCGCGCCGAGGCCTCCGACGTCGCCAACGCCGTCCTCGACGGGACGGACGCGGTGATGCTCTCCGGCGAGACCTCCGTCGGCAAGTACCCCGTCGAGACGGTCAAGACCATGGCCCGGATCGTCGAGGCCGCCGAGAACGACATCCTGGCCGCCGGCCTCCCGCCGCTCACCACCGGCAACAAGCCGCGCACCCAGGGCGGCGCCGTCGCCCGCGCGGCCGCCGAGATCGGCGACTTCCTGCACGCCAAGTACCTGATCGCCTTCACCCAGTCCGGCGACACCGCCCGCCGGCTCACCCGCTACCGCTCGCCCATCCCCGTCCTCGCCTTCACCTACGAACCGGCCGTACGCAGCCAACTCGCCCTCACCTGGGGCGTGGAGACCTTCCTCGGCCCGTTCGCCCCGACCACCGACCAGATGGTCGAACAGGTCGACGCGGCCCTCCTCTCCCTCGGCCGCTGCCAGAAGGGCGACATCGTCGTCATCACCGCCGGCTCACCCCCCGGCCTGGCCGGCTCCACCAACCTCGTCCGCGTCCACCACGTGGGGACGCTGGACGCCTGAGCGATCCTCGTACGGCTGTCCGCGGGCGGCGTCCCCCATTCGACGGGACGTCGCCCGCCCGCCGTCGGAACGGCGTGGGAGGCGCCTGGTGCGTCCATAACATTCGTGTTATGACTTGGGGAGAGGTGGAACTCGAACCGGAGGTCCGGGACTGGATCCTCGGGATGGGCCAGGACGACCAGGAAACGGTCGCCTTCTACATCGAACTGCTCGCCGTCCGCGGGCCGCTGCTCGGAGAGCCGCACACCCGGCAGTTGGACGGAAAGCTGAGGGAACTGCGCTTCCATCTGAACGAACTGGAGATGCGCATCACCTACTGGATCGCAACCGGTAGGAGGATCATCCTGCTGACGGTGTTCCGCAAGACGCGTATGCGGGAGGTCGGCGAGGTCGAGCGGGCGAGGCGGGCGATGCGTCGGTGCGTCGTCGAGCAGCACACCGTGGACGAGGACGAGGAGTGGGTGGGATGAGCGAACGCACGTCCTGGCGGGCCATGCGCGAGGAGATCATGAACCGTCCCGGAGCCGGTGCCGCGTACGAGGCTGCCCGGATCCGCTTCGAGCTCGGTGAGGCCGTCCGCCTGCGCCGCGAGGCCCTCGGAATGACGCAGGTTCAGTTGGCGGTGGCCCTCGGCATGCAGCAGCCGGCCGTGGCCCGCTTCGAGGCGGGCGGGACGATGCCCACGATCGTGGTCCTGGAGAGGTTCGCCGAAGCACTCGGCATGAGGCTCACTGTCGAGCTGGAGCCGTTGGACAAGGCGAGCTGAGTCACATCAGCGGCTCTTCATCCACAGTTGGTGAAGGCATGCCATGTCGACGATCCTTCGAAATGAAGGAGAGGTACCCCGAGTGGGATTCGAACCCACGCTGGATGGTGTTTGAGACCACTGCCTCTACCGCTGGGCTATCGGGGCCAACCGCAGAATCGAAGGTTGCCCCCGACCCTGAATGCCCTAAACATACCGTGTCTAGGTACCCTCGTGCATGCAGTACCCCGCCGGAACTAGGAGCCCCGTGAGCACCGCCGACGAGCAGGCGCAGCCGCTTGAGACCGATACGCCCCAGATCACCCGGATTGTGATCGCCGAGGACGAGGCGCTGATCCGTCTCGATCTGAAGGAGATGCTGGAGGAGGAGGGGTACACCGTCGTCGGTGAGGCCGGCGACGGGGAGACGGCGGTGCGCCTCGTGGAGGAGCTGAAGCCGGATCTGGCGATCTTCGACGTGAAGATGCCGGTGCTGGACGGGTTGTCCGCGGCCGAGCAGATCCACGACAAGCACCTGGCGCCGGTGCTGATGCTGACGGCGTTCTCGCAGCGGGAGCTGGTGGACCGGGCGCGGGACGCGGGAGCGATGGCGTACATCGTCAAGCCGTTCTCGAAGTCGGACCTGGTGCCGGCGATCGAGATGGCGGTGTCCCGGTACGCCGAGATGCGGGCGCTGGAGAAGGAGATCGGGGATCTCAGCCAGCGGTTGGAGACCCGGAAGCTGGTGGACCGGGCGAAGGGCGTGCTGCAGACCAAGTTCGGGCTGAACGAGCCGGCGGCCTTCCGGTGGATCCAGAAGACGTCGATGGACCGTCGGATGACGATGGCGGCGGTGGCCGAGGCGGTCATCGAGGAGGGCGAGGCCCAGGACCGCAAGAAGGCGGAAGAGGCCAAGCCCGAGTAGGCGTGCGGGAAGGGCCCGGCAGAAGAACGTTTCTGCCGGGCCCTTCCGCGTGCAGGGGCTCAGTCCTCGCCGAGGTAGGCCTTGCGGACGGACTCGTCGTGCAGGAGGTCGGCGCCCGTTCCGGAGAGGACGATGCGGCCGGTCTCCATGACGTAGCCGCGGTCGGAGAGGGAGAGGGCCGCCTGGGCGTTCTGCTCGACCAGGAGGATGGTCGTACCGGAGGACTTCAGTTCCACGATGGTGGACATGATCTTCTGCATCATCAGCGGGGAGAGCCCCATGGAGGGCTCGTCCAGCATGAGCAGCTTGGGCCGGGACATCAGGGCCCGCCCCATCGCGAGCATCTGCTGCTCGCCGCCGGAGAGCGTGCCGGCGGCCTGGCGGCGGCGTTCGCCGAGGATCGGGAACAGGGTGTAGGCCCGTTCGACGTCCGCGGTGATGCCGGCCGCGTCGGTGCGCAGGAAGGCGCCGAGGAGGAGGTTCTCCTCGATGGTCATCCGGGGGAAGATGTGCCGTCCCTCGGGGGAGTGGGCGAGGCCGAGGGCGACGATCCGGTGGGCGGGGACGGCCGAGAGGTCCTGGCCGTCGAAGGTGATCCGTCCGGCGGTGGGCTTGAGCAGGCCGGACAGGGTGCGCAGGGTGGTGGTCTTGCCGGCGCCGTTGGTGCCGATGAGGGTGGTGACCTCGCCCTGTTCGACGGTGAAGCTGATGCCCTTGACGGCTTCGATCTTGCCGTAGGCGACGCGGAGGTCCTCGACCTCGAGAAGTGCGGTCACTGGTCGGACTCCGTAACGGCGGGGGTGGTGCCTTCGAGCGGGGCGCCCAGGTAGGCGGTGATGACGCGTTCGTCGTTCTGGACGGTCTCGCGGTCGCCCTCGACGATCTTCTGGCCCTGGACGAGCACCGCGGTGCGGTCGCAGAGGTTGAAGATGAAGCGCATGTCGTGCTCGATGACGAGGACGGAGATCCCCTTGTCGCGGATCGCGAAGACGAGTTCCTCGGCGGCCCGGGTCTCCTGGGGGTTCATGCCGGCGGTGGGTTCGTCGAGCAGCAGCAGGCCGGGTTCGGAGGCGAGGGCGCGGGCGATCTCCAGCTTGCGCTGCTCGCCGTACGGGAGGTTGCGGGCGAGGTGGTCGGCCTTCTCGACGAGGCCGGTGAACATCAGGAGTTCCATGGCCTTCTCGCGGCTCTCGGCCTCGGCGCGGTGGTAGCCGGGGCCGCGCAGGATGGCGGAGAAGATGCCCTCCTTGGTGCGGGTGTGCCGGCCGACCAGGACGTTCTCCAGGACGGTCATGTTGGCGAACAGCCGGATGTTCTGGAAGGTGCGGGCGATGCCGGCCTGGGTGACGAGGTGGGGCTTGGGCGGCAGCAGGGTGTCGCGGTAGCGGACGGCGCCCTCGGTGGGGACGTACAGGCCGGTGAGGCAGTTGAAGAAGGTGGTCTTGCCGGCGCCGTTGGGGCCGATCAGACCGATGATCTCGCCCTCGCCGACGGTCAGGGAGACGTCGTTGACCGCGGTGAGGCCGCCGAAGCGCATGGTGACGCCGGTGACTTCGAGCAGGGGTGCGGCGGTGGTGGTGGTCATCGGGTCGGTCACGCCCCTGACTTGGTGAGTGCGGTCGGCTCGCCGGAGGCCTGGGCCGGGACGGCGGCCTCGTGGAACTCCAGCTGGCGGCGCCGGTTGGGGATGAGGCCCTCGGGGCGGACCCGCATCAGGACGATGAGGGCGGCGCCGAAGGCGAGGAGCTGGTAGTCGGCGAGGAACTCGAGCTTCTTCGGGATGAGGAAGAGCAGGGTGGCGCCGGCCAGCGGGCCGCTGATGGTGCCCATGCCGCCGAGGATGACGGCGGCGAGCAGGAAGGCGGAGTTCGGCGGGAGGGCCTCGGCGAAGGTGTACTGGTCGGGGGTGACGGTGTAGCTGACGTGGGCCTGGACGGTGCCGGCCAGGCCGGCCAGCAGGGCGCCGAGGGCGAAGGCGAGCAGCTTGAGCCGGAAGCCGTTGATGCCCATGGCCTCGGCGGCGGTCTCGTCCTCGCGGATGGCGACCCAGGCGCGGCCGATGCGGGAGTTGCCGACCCGGGCGAAGACCAGCACGACCAGGGCGGTGACCAGCAGCATCAGCAGGTAGTAGTTGGAGAAGCGGCCGAGTTCGACGCCGGCCACGGTGTGCGGCTTGCCGAGGTCGAAGCCGAGGATCTGCAGGTCCGGGATGCGCGGGATGCCGTTGGAGCCGTTGGTGACCTTGGGGCCGGTGGTGCCGTTGAGGTTGAGCATGGTGATGCGGAAGATCTCGCCGAACCCGAGGGTGACGATGGCGAGGTAGTCGCCGCGCAGCCGCAGGGTGGGGGCGCCGATCAGGACGCCGAAGACCATCGAGACGACGGCGCCGGTGAGCATCGCGGCCCAGAACGGGAACTGGACGTGGATGGGCGAGGCGGGGGAGCCGGAGACCAGGGCGGCGGCGTAGGCGCCGACGCCGAGGAAGGCGACGTACCCGAGGTCGAGCAGGCCGGCCAGGCCGACGACGATGTTGAGGCCGAGGGCGACGGTGGCGAAGATCAGGATGTTGGTGGCGACCGAGGTGTACTGGTCGCTGGTCTGGGTGAACGGGAAGCCGGCGGCGGCGGCGAAGGCGGCGCCGGTGGTGACCGGGCGGTGCTTGACGGTCAGCGCGCGCAGCCGGGCGAGCAGGCCGGACCTGGTCAGGGCGGGGACGGCGAGGGCGACGAACAGCAGGTAGCCGGTGAAGAGTTCGCCGTACTCGGTGTCGATGCCGAAGGTGATCGCGAACAGTCCGGTCCCGAAGGCGAGGACGATCAGCAGCACCTCGACCCAGGAGGGGAGGGCCCGCGGCGCGGCCAGCGGGCGGTCGATCCGGCCCAGCCGCAGCCCGCTGTTGGCGAGGTGGCCGAGCTGGAGCAGCAGGACGACGCCGGCCGCGATGGCGAGGCCGCCGGCCAGGGCGGTCATGACCGGGGCCACCGGCTTGTCGCCGGGGATGGCGTGGGCGCCGAACCAGGCGGCGGGGGCGACCGGGACGAGCAGGAAGAGGCGCCTGTCGAGGATCCGCAGCGGGACGGCGGTGCGGCGGTCGAGGGGCAGGCCGAGGGCGCCGAGGACGGCGAGCAGGCCGCCCGCGGCGAGCACCCAGCCGCCGGGTTCGAGGTTGGTGGTGCCGCCGAGCTCGGAGGAGATGGCGGCGACCGCGTAGACGGCGACGGTGAGGGCGCCGGTGGCGGCGTACAGGACGGCGTTGTTGCTGCGGGTGGGGGCGGCCCAGCGCAGGCCGGGGACGCCCTGGGCGGCGAGCAGCAGGACCAGGGTGAGCAGGCCGGCGGCGAGGGCGAGCCACTGGAGGCCGGCCGGGGAGCCGTAGTAGGTGAGGTCGCCGGGGAAGTCGGAGGTCCAGGTCCAGGACATGGCGGCGGAGGCGGCGGTGGCGAGGGCGCCGAGTCCGGTGACGGCGGCGGCGGCGCGGGCCGGCAGCGGGATGACCGGGGTCGTCTCGGTGTGGGTGGTGGTCATGGTGGTCACGCCCTGTCCGCGACGCGCTCGCCGAGCAGGCCCTGGGGCCGGATCAGGAGGACGAGGATGAGGAGAACGAAGGCCCAGACGTCCTTCCAGGCGCCGCCCCCGAAGAGGTGCATGCCGGGCAGGTGCTGGATGTAGCCGGTGGCGAGGGCTTCGGCGAGGCCGAGGGCGAGGCCGCCGAGCATGGCGCCGTAGATGTTGCCGATGCCGCCGAGGACGGCGGCGGTGAAGGCCTTGAGGCCGAGGATGAAGCCCATCCGGAAGTCGACCTGGCCGCTGCGCAGCCCGTACGCGACGGCGGCGACGGCGGCGAACGCGGCGCCGATGGCGAAGGCCATGACGATGATGCGGTCGGTGTCGATGCCCATCAGCTTGGCGGTGTCCGGGTCCTGGCTGGTGGCCTGCATGGCGCGCCCGGAACGGGTGCGGGTGACGAACCAGCCGAGGGCGAGCATGCACAGCGGGGCGGCGATGATCAGGAAGAGGTCGCTGCGCTGGATGGTGACGGAGCCGAGGCTGAACGGGTCGCCGGGGATCTTGGGGAAGACCCGGGCCTTCTTGGCGTCCGGGTAGAAGGAGAAGACGAGCTGCTGGAGCAGGATGGACAGCCCGATCGCGGTGATCAGCGGGGCGAGCCGTGGGGCGTTGCGCAGCGGGCGGTAGGCGAAGCGCTCGGCGGCGACGGCGGTGAGGGTGGAGACCAGGATGCCGGCGATCAGCATGAGCGGCAGGGCCAGCCACAGGGTGGTGCCGCCGGGGAGGGCGAGGTAGGCGGTCAGGGCGCCGAAGCCGCCGACCATGACGATCTCGCCGTGGGCGAAGTTGATGAGCTGGACGATGCCGTAGACCATCGTGTAGCCGATCGCGACGAGCCCGTAGAGGGCTCCGAGGATCAGGCCGTTGGCCAGCTGCTGCGGTAGGTCGTGCACCGCTGGGCCTCCGTAGTGCGTTCGGGGTGTCCGCGTGGGTGGTGGATGTGGGTGCGCGCGGGGGCACTCGTGGCGCCCCCGCGCGTGGTGGTGGTGAAGTGGCGCCTGTGGTAATGGTGGTGACTGGGTGTCAGCCCTTGAAGGTGCCGGACTTCTCCACGGCCCACTTGCCGTCCTTGACGGTGTAGACGGTGAGCTGCTTGTTGGTGGTGTCGCCGAACTCGTCGAAGGAGACGGTGCCGGTCACGCCGGCGAAGCTGACCTTCTGGACGGCGTCGCGGACGGCCTTGCGGTCGGGGACCTTGCCGTTGTTGTCCTTCACGGCCTGCTTGACGCCCTGGATGATGGCCCAGGCGCTGTCGTACGAGTAGCCGCCGTAGGTCTCGTAGGCGTCCTTGTAGCCGGCCGCCTTGTAGTCGGCGATGAACTTCTTGGCGGTGTCCAGGCTCTCGACCGGCAGGCCGACGGCGGTGGCGTAGTCGCCCTGGCTCTTGGGGTTGAGCTTGATGAAGTCGCCGCTCTGGATGCCGTCGCCGCCCATCAGCGGGATGTTGACGTTGGCCTCCTTGAGCTGGAGGGAGAGCGGGCCGGCCGCGGGGTACTCGCCGCCGTAGTAGACGGCTTCGGCCCCGGAGCTCTTGACCTTGGTGACGATGGCGGCGAAGTCGCGGTCGTCGGGGTTGACGTGCTCCTCGCCGACGAGCTGGCCGCCGAGCTTGGTGAACTCGCCCTTGAAGGTGCCGGCCAGGCCCGCGCCGTAGGTCTTCTGGTCGTCGATCAGGAAGACCTTGGTCTTCTTGGCGTCGCTGTAGAGGAACTGGGCGGCGAACGGGCCCTGGACGGCGTCGGTGGTGGCGGTGCGGAAGTAGGACGTGAACGGGCGCTTCTTCTCGCCGCTGGCCCACTTCTCGCCCTGGCTGAGGGCGACGCCGGTGTTGGCGGGGGAGACCTGGACCAGGCTGGCGTCGTCGAAGATCTGCTGCATCGACTGCGACACACTGGAGTTGAGCGGGCCGACGACGCCGAGGACCTTGGGGTCGCCGACCAGCTGGGTGGCGTTCTGCTGGCCGGGGGCGGGCTTGCCGGTGTCGTCGAGGGCCTTGATCTCGAACTTGACGCCGGGGACCTCGTTGGTCTCGTTGGCCTTCTTGATCGCGAGGTCGGCGGAGTTGCGGATGCCGAGGCCGAGGGCGGAGAGGTCGCCGGTGAGCGGGGAGTCGACGCCGATGACGACGGTGGTGGAGCCGGAGTTGGAGTTGCCGCCGTCGGCCTTCTTCTCTCCGCGGGAGCCGCAGGCGCTGAGGCTGAGGGCACCGATAACGGCAATGCTCACGACAACTGCTGAACGGTGACGCACGAGGGTCCCCTTCGGTTCAGGAGGCGCCCGCGCCGGAGTGGCGGGAGCCGGAGTGCGCGGAGGGCCTGGCCCAATCGAATGGCGCGGTGACTGGCCGTGACTCTAGATGCCCTTGGGCGACTCGGGCAGTACTGGGCGCAGGCTGTGATTCTCTTGTTATGAGCACACGGAGTATTTGTCTCACCATGTGGTCGTTCCGGTTCGATCGATCCCGAGATGGCGGGCGTTTACGCGCTGGTAGGGCGATGTAAGGCCCAGAAATGGGGGTTGCAGCTGGCAGCGCCGATTATCGGACGCTCGTGTCCGATGCCCTGCTTCCGGCCTTGAGCGTCCGCATTGCGGACAACGGGGGCGCGGCCGAGTGGTCCCGGGGCGCCTGAAGGCCTCGGAACCGGCAATTGATCGGATTTCCTACTTGTTACGCAGCGTTACGAGCGCGGGATGTGTGCCGACCGCGCCCGGACATGTGAACGCCCCCTTGTCCAGACCAACGCCTGCCCAAGGTGGCGGAAGGTCAAACAAGGGGGCGGAAAAGGGACTTGATGTTGTCCGGAGTGAACTCCGGTCCGCTGTGCGGACGTTGTCACGCCTCGGAGTTCGGTCAGAGGTCGCGCAGCATGCAGGTCAGCCGGCAGCTGGTGATCCGCCGGCCGGTGTCGTCGGTGATCGCGATCTCGTAGGTGGCGGCGGTGCGGCCCTTGAACACGGCCGTCGCCACCCCGGTCACCAGCCCGGAGGTGGCCGAGCGGTGGTGGGTGGCGTTGAGGTCCACGCCGACCGCGTAGCGGCCGGGGCCGGCGTGCAGCATCGCCCCGATCGAGCCCAGCGTCTCGGCCAGCGCCGCCGACGCGCCGCCGTGCAGCAGCCCGTACGGCTGCTGGTTGCCCTCCACCGGCATGGTGCCGACCACGCGGTCGCCGGAGGCCTCGACGATCCGGATGCCGAGCTTCTCGCCGAGGTGGCCGCCGGAGAAGGTCTGCGCGTTCACGCCGAGCTTGGCGAAGTGGTCCAGCACGTCCTGCGGGACGTTCAGGACGGGCGTGCCGTCGTGCGCGCTGTCGGGGACGGTCTCGGGGGCGGTGTCGGGGACCGCGTCGGTCATGGGGGAACTCCTGCCGCTCGGGGGTGTGCCGCCTGTGATCGTACGACCGTCCTACTCATAGGTAGCAGCGGTGGCCGGACCGGCGCGGCGTCCTTTTTGTCGGTGCCGGGCCATAGGATCGGTGGCCGGTAGTGGAATCGGCAGGAACGGACGTTGACGTGGCTACGCAGAGTACGGACAAGGGCGCGACGGGTGGCGGCGGGGCCGGCCCGCGGCCCCGGCTGATGCTGCTCGACGGGCACTCGATGGCCTACCGGGCCTTCTACGCCCTGCCCGTGGAGAACTTCAACACCTCCACCGGCCAGCCCACCAACGCGGTCTACGGCTTCGCCTCGATGCTCGCCAACACCGTCCGGGACGAGCAGCCCACCCACCTCGCCGTCGCCTTCGACCTCTCCCGGCAGACGTTCCGCTCCGTCGAGTTCCCCGACTACAAGGCCAACCGCGCCAAGACGCCGGACGAGTTCAAGAGCCAGGTCGGCCTGATCGGGGAACTGCTCGACGCCATGCACGTCCCCCGGCTGACGGCCGAGGGCTTCGAGGCCGACGACATCATCGCCACCCTGGCCACCGCCGCCGAGGCGGCCGGCTACGACGTCGACATCGTCACCGGCGACCGCGACTCGCTCCAGCTGGTCACCGACCACGTCACCGTGCTCTACCCGACCAAGGGCGTCTCCGAGCTCACCCGTTACACCCCGGAGAAGGTCGCCGAGAAGTACGGCGTCACCCCGCGCCAGTACCCGGACCTCGCCGCCCTGCGCGGCGACCCGTCCGACAACCTGCCCGGCATCCCCGGCGTCGGCGAGAAGACGGCCGCCAAGTGGGTCAACCAGTTCGGCTCCTTCGACGAACTCGTCGCCCGCGCCGACGAGGTCAAGGGCAAGATCGGCGAGAAGCTGCGCGACCACCTCGACTCGGTCAAGCGCAACCGGGTGCTCACCGAGCTGGTCCGCGACGTCGAACTCCCGCTCGGCGTCACCGACCTGGACCGCAAGCCGTTCGACAAGGACGCCGTCGGCACCCTGATGGAGTCGCTGGAGTTCCGCAACGCCAACTTCCGCGACCGCGTCTTCGGCATCGACCCGTCCACCGGATCGGAGACCGCCGAGGCCGAGCTCGCCCCCGGCGTCGAGGTGGACGGCGAACTCCTCACCGACCCGGGCACCCTGGCCGCCTGGCTGGCCGAGCACGCCTCCGACGGCAAGACCACCGTCGCCCTCGCCGCCGTCTACCAGTGGGCGCTCGGCACCGGCGAGGTCACCGAAGTCGCCCTCGCCGCGGGAGAGACGGCCGCCTGGTTCGACCCGGCGCTGCTCGCCGAGGAGGACGAGCGGGCCTTCGCCGGCTGGCTCGCCGACGCCGCCGCCCCCAAGGCCCTGCACATCGCCAAGCAGGTCATGCGCGCCTTCGCCGAGCGCGGCTGGACGATCGACGGCGTCGTCGCCGACACCGCGCTCGCCGCCTACCTGATCAAGCCCGGCCGCCGCACCTTCACCCTGGAGGTGCTCGCCGAGGAGTACCTGGGCCGCTCGCTCACTCCGGCCCCCGCCACCGAGAGCGGCCAACTCTCCTTCGACGCGCCGGAGGAGGACGAGACGGCCGCCGCCCGGTCGCTGATGCTCCAGGCCCGCGCCGTGCTCGACCTCGCCGCGCTCTTCGACACCCGCCTCGCCGAGGTCGGCGCCGTCGAGCTGACGCGCGACATGGAACTGCCCATCGCCGCCCTGCTCGCCCGCATGGAGCGCTACGGCATCGCCGCCGACCGCGAGTGGCTCACCCGGCTGGAGGCGCAGTTCGCCGCCGAGATCCAGCGCGTGGTGGAGGAGGCGCACGCCGCCGCCGGCCGCGAGTTCAACCTCGGCTCGCCCAAGCAGCTCCAGGAGATCCTCTTCGGCGAGCTCGCGCTCCCCAAGACGAAGAAGATCAAGACCGGCTACACCACCGACGCCGACGCGCTCACCTGGCTGGCCACCCAGACCGACAACGAACTGCCGGTCATCCTGCTGCGCCACCGCGACCAGGCCAAGCTGCGCACCACCGTCGAGGGCCTGCTCAAGACCGTCTCGCCCAAGGGCCGGATCCACACCACCTTCAACCAGATGGTCGCCGCCACCGGCCGGCTCTCCTCGCAGGACCCGAACCTGCAGAACATCCCGGTCCGCACCGAGGAGGGCCGGGCGATCCGCCGCGCCTTCATCGTCGGCGAGGGCTACGAGTCGCTGCTCACCGCCGACTACTCGCAGATCGAACTGCGGATCATGGCGCACCTGTCCGAGGACGAGGCGCTGCTGGAGGCCTTCGCCTCCGGCGAGGACCTGCACACCACCGTCGCCTCCCAGGTCTTCGAGGTGCCGGGCGCGGCGGTGGACGCCGAGATGCGCCGCAAGATCAAGGCGATGTCCTACGGCCTGGCGTACGGGCTGTCCGCGTACGGGCTCTCGCAGCAGCTCGGCATCAAGCCGACCGAGGCCCAGGGCCTGATGGACACCTACTTCGAGCGCTTCGGCGGCGTCCGGGACTACCTGCGCCGGGTCGTCGACGAGGCCCGGGCCACCGGCTACACCGAGACCCTCCTCGGCCGCCGCCGCTACCTGCCGGACCTCAACAGCGACAACCGCCAGCGCCGCGAGATGGCCGAGCGGATGGCCCTCAACGCCCCGATCCAGGGCTCGGCCGCCGACATCGTCAAGATCGCCATGCTCCGGGTCGACGAGGCGCTGCGCGCGGCCGGCCTCACCTCCCGGATGCTGCTCCAGGTGCACGACGAAATCGTGCTGGAGCTGGCCCCCGGCGAGCGCGAGCGGGTCGAGGCCGTCGTCCGCGAGCAGATGGCGGGCGCCTACCCGCTGCGCGCCCCGCTGGACGTCTCGGTCGGCGTCGGCCCGAACTGGGAGGCAGCCGCGCACTGACGGGTGGCCTTCGGGCGGGTCCGGGCGCGCGAGGCGTCCGGGCCCGTTCTCCGGCGCGCCCGCGTCAGCCCAGCGGGGGGTGGATCAGCCGTCCGTGGTGGATCAGGGACACGGACTGCTTGAGGCGGCGGACGCGGATGCTGATCTCGTAGCCCCTGATGCCCTCGATGCGGGCCAGGCGGCCGCTGAGGTAGCGGTAGAAGTCGGGGGTGTCCCGGCAGATGACGACGGCCATGAGGTTGTGCCTGCCACTGGTCGCCGCGACGAAGGCGCATTCGTCGTGCCGGCCGAGCTCCTCGCCGATCCGGTCGAGTCCGGGCAGGTCGACCTGGAGCCAGAGGACGGCGTTGAGCTCGTAGCCGAGGCGCTCCGGCAGGATGTCGATGCCGTAGGCGAGGGAGCCGGAGGTCTCCAGGGCCTCCAGCCGGCGGGCGACCCGGGGCGTGGACCAGCCGGTGACCTCCGCCAGGCGGGTGTGGGAGGCGCGGCCGTCCTCCGCCAGGGCCTCGAAGAGCGGGAGGTCCTCGTCGGCCGGGGCGAGCGGCGGCCCGGCGGCCACGGGGCGCTCCGCCGTCAGCAGTCGCACCTGCTCGTCGGTCAGGGAGCGCTCCCCGCCGGCCCAGCCGACCGCGTCCGGGGCGCCGAACGCGTGCAGGAGGAGGTCGACGCTCATGTCGAGGACCGAGGCGGCGCGCGGGAGCTGCCGCAGCAGGACGTCGTCGCGCCCGGTGCCGGCGGCCGAGCGGATGGTGCAGATGATCTCCGACCCGCCGGAGGCGATGCTGGCGTAGCCGACCTCGGGCCTGCGGGCCAGGGAGTCGGCGACGGGCCCCACGGCCTCCGGGCGGCAGCGCAGCCGCGCGACCCACTCCGCCTGCCCGTGGGCGGACGGGCTCCGCTGCCCGATGACGCGCAGGATCCCGCCGCGCCGCAGCGCGTTGTAGCGGCGGGCCACGGTCTGTTCGGACACCCCCACGACCTCGCCGAGGCGGCGGAAGGAGACCCGGGGGGCGCTGTAGAGCCCGTGGATGATTTTGCGGTCCAGATCGTCAGGCACGGAGGAATCCTGACACAGGCGCGGGCCAGAACGGAGGTTCTGGTACGTCTGCCGGGATCGCTTGGGGATTCCCCGCCCGTGGGGCCGAAGCTTTGCGGTGCCCCAGCAACCGGTGCCCGCGCGGCATCCCGCAGTCGAAGGAACCACCCCGTGAACTCCGCAACGGTGCAGCGCCCCGTGGCCGGACGAGGCGTCACGCTCGTCATGGCCTGCCTGGGCGTCTTCGTCGCCTACCTCCCCGTGACCACCGTGTCCGTGAGCCTGCCGGCGCTCCAGCGGGTGCTGGGCGCCTCGACCTCCCAACTGTCCTGGGTCTCGGACGCGTTCGTGCTGCCGATGGCCGCGCTGATCCTGACCACCGGGGTGTGGGGCGACGTCCACGGCCGCAAGCGGGTGTTCCAGGCGGGCATGGCCTTCTGCGCCCTGGGCGCGGCCGTCTCGCTGACCGCGGACTCGGTGCAGTCGCTGTGGGTCGGGCAGGCGGCCTCCGGACTGGGTGCGGCGGCCCTGCTGCCCACCACGCTGGCCCTGATCAGCCACGCCGTCCCCGACCACCGGGAGCGCGGGAGGTTCATCGGCCTGTGGGCGATGTCCATGCTGGCCTCGCTGGCCATGGGACCGCTGATCGCCGGGCTGCTGCAGCAGCACGTCGCGGTGCGCTGGATCTTCCTCCTGCCGATCCCGGTGTCCCTGGTCGTCCTGGTCGTCGCGGCCTTCCTGCTGCCCGACTCCCGGGCGCCGCACGGCCGGCGGCTCGACTGGCCCGGGCAGATCAGCGCGGCCGTCACGGTCACCGCCGTCGTCTACGGCGTGATCGAGGGCGGCGCCGACGGCTTCGGCACGCCCTCCGTGGTGGCGGCCCTGGTGATCGGCGCCGTCAGCGCCGTCGCGTTCGTCCTCGTGGAGCGCCGCAGCGACAGCCCGATGCTCGACCTGGCCCTGTTCCGCAGCCCCGCCTTCGCCGCCACGTCACTGGTCGCCATGATCAGCTTCCTGGGGCTGATCGGCTTCTTCTTCGTCCTGAGCCTGTACTTCGGCCTGGTGCAGCACCTGAGCACGTGGGAGGCCGGACTGCGGATGGTCCTGGTGTCCGGGACGTCCCTGGTCGCGGGCGTCCCCGTCGGACGGCTGATGCACCGGGTCTCCCCCCGGGTCATGATCACCACCGGTCTGGTGGTGATGGCGGGCTCGCTGCTGTCGCTGACCGGCGTCGACGCGGCCACCTCGTACGGGTCGCTCGCCTGGCGCCTGGTCCTGCTCGGCCTCGGCATCGGCGCCGTCCTCACCCCGATGACGGCCTCCGCGGTCTCCTCCGTACCGCACCACCTGGCCGGCATGGCCGCGGCGGGCAACAACGCCTTCCGCCAGCTCGGCGGCGCCCTCGGCCCCGCCGTCCTCGGCACCCTGCTGACCACCCGCGCCCTCGACGCCCTGCCCGGCCGCCTCACCGACGCCGGCGTGCCCACGGAGACCGGCGGCCACGTCCTCGCCGTCGCCCGGGAACAGGGCCTCGGCGCCGTCGCCGGGCTCGACCTCGGCCCCGCCACCAGGCCGGCCCTGAGCGCGCTCAGCGGCTCCTTCCTCGACGGCCTCCAGCTCTGCCTGGTCGTGTCGGCCTCGCTCGCCCTGCTGGCGACACGCCCTTGGCCAGGCCCACCACCGCCACCAGGGCGACGGCGAGCAGCA
>NZ_JBSFJC010000035.1:0-68886 GCF_053597855.1 Kitasatospora sp. NPDC001225 | reverse complement strand
AGCTGACTCTTAATCAGCGGGTCCGGGGTTCGAGTCCCTGGCGGCGCACAGACAGTCGGAAGGCCCTTCGCGAGAGCGAAGGGCCTTCCGGCGTTTCGGCGTCTCAACGCTCCGGCGTTCCGGGTTTCCGGGTTTCCGGGGCCGGAGAAGCGTCCCGGGCCGCCCGCCGGAGCGGACGGCCCGGGACGACGCGGGCTCAGCGGCCGCGCAGCGCGCGGTAGCGGGCGACCAGCTCGGCGGTGGAGCTGTCCAGCTGCTCGGTGCCCTCGCCGGTGAGCAGCACCGGCTCGATCCGCTTGGCGAGCACCTTGCCCAGCTCGACGCCCCACTGGTCGAAGGAGTCGATGTTCCAGATCGCGCCCTGGACGAACACCTTGTGCTCGTAGAGGGCGACCAGCTGGCCGAGCACCGAGGGGGTGAGCTCGCCGGCCAGGAGGGTGGTGGTCGGGTGGTTGCCCTGGAAGGTCTTGTGCGGGACGAGCTCGGCGGGCACGCCCTCGGCCGCGACCTCCTCCGGGGTCTTGCCGAAGGCCAGCGCCTGGGTCTGGGCGAAGAAGTTGGCCAGCAGCAGGTCGTGCTGGGCGACCAGGCCTGCGGGCAGGTCGGCGACCGGCTTGGCGAAGCCGATGAAGTCGGCCGGGATGACCTTGGTGCCCTGGTGCAGCAGCTGGTAGTAGGCGTGCTGGCCGTTGGTGCCGGGGGTGCCCCAGACCACCGGGCCGGTCTGCCAGTCCACCGGGGTGCCGTCGCGGGTCACCGACTTGCCGTTGGACTCCATGTCCAGCTGCTGGAGGTAGGCGGTGAACTTGGACAGGTAGTGCGAGTAGGGCAGCACCGCGTGCGCCTGGGCGTCGAAGAACGCGCCGTACCAGACGCCGAGCAGGCCGAGCAGCAGCGGGACGTTCTGCTCCGGCGGGGCGGTGCGGAAGTGCTCGTCGACCAGGTGGAAGCCGTCCAGCATCTCGCGGAAGGCGTCCGGGCCGATGGCGGTCATCAGCGAGAGGCCGATCGCCGAGTCGTAGGAGTAGCGGCCGCCCACCCAGTCCCAGAACTCGAACATGTTGGCCGTGTCGATGCCGAAGTCCTGCACGCCCCGGGCGTTGGTGGACAGCGCGACGAAGTGCTTGGCCACCGCCTCGGTGCCGGCGCCCAGGCCGCCGAGCAGCCAGTCCCGGGCGGAGACCGCGTTGGTGATGGTCTCGATGGTGGTGAAGGTCTTCGAGGCGACGATGAACAGCGTCTCGGCCGGGTCGAGGTCGCGGACCGCCTCGTGCAGGTCGGCGCCGTCCACGTTGGAGACGAAGCGGACGTCGAGGTCGCGCTTGCTGTACGAGCGGAGCACCTCGTAGGCCATCGCCGGGCCGAGGTCGGAGCCGCCGATGCCGATGTTGACGACGGTGCGGATCGGCTTGCCGGTGTGGCCCTTCCACTCGCCGCTGCGGACCCGGTCGGCGAAGGCGGCCATCTTGTCGAGGACGGCGTGCACCGCGGGCACCACGTTCTCGCCGTCGACCTCGACCACGGCGCCGCGCGGGGCGCGCAGCGCCGTGTGCAGGACCGCCCGGTGCTCGGTGTTGTTGATCTTCTCGCCGCGGAACATCGCGTCCCGCAGCTCGGCGACACCGGTGGCGGCGGCCAGCTCGCGCAGCAGCCCCAGCGTCTCGTCGGTGACCAGGTGCTTGGCGTAGTCCACGTGCAGGTCGCCGACCTGGAGGGTGTAGCGGCGGCCGCGCTCCGGGTCGGCGGCGAACAGCTCGCGCAGGTGGGTGGCGCCCAGTTCGGTCCGGTGCTTGGCCAGGGCGGCCCACTGCGGGGTGCGGTCGAGCGGGGTGCGGGCGTCGGCGCGGGTCTCCGACATCGGTGGGTCCTCGATTCATCTGGGTGCAGAAACCGGCAGGGCCAGGCGTGAGGGTTCGCCGAGGTCGTGCGGGTACTGGTGGTGCGCCGACTCCGTTGACGGCCTGCCCGGGTTCAGCCTATGCAACCCCGGGGCCGGTCGTGCGCATTCCGCCCGGCCCCGGCTGCCGCCCCGTCACTTCCGTTCGGAGCGCAGGTCGAGTCCGCGCAGCACCTCGTCGACCAGCTCCGGATCGGCGCCGGGCTCGCTGCGGGCGGCGAGCATCTCGCGGCGGGAGGCGGCGATCATCTCCTGCTCGACGTCCCGGGCGGCCCGCCACTGGGCCATCCGCAGCTTGGCCTCGGCGGCCTCCTCCTCGGCGTAGTTCTCCGGGCAGAGCCGGGCCAGCCGGTCGTGCTGACGGTCCCGCAGGCGGTCGGCGACCTCGGCGGGCAGCCGGTCCTGCTCCTCCAGTTCGCCGAGCCGGTTGAGCCCGGCCTTGGCGGCCCGCCACCAGAGCTGGCGCACCGCCTGCTCGTGCTTGTCCTGGTCGATGTCCAGCTCGAACCGCTTGGCCAGCCAGGGCAGGGTGAGGCCCTGCACCAACAGGGTGAAGAGCACCACGCTGAAGGCGATGAAGACCAGCCGGCCGCGCTCGGGGAAGTCCTCGCCGGAGTGCAGGGTGAGCGGGATGGCGAGCGCCAGGGCGACGGTGGCCACGCCGCGCATGCCGGACCACCAGAGGATCACGCTCTCCTTCCAGCTGAACGGCGTGTCCTCCTCGTCGCCGGAGCGCAGCCGCTTCGACAGCCAGCCGGCCGGCAGCAGCCAGAGCAGCCGGACCGCCACGACCACCGCGATGACCACGGCGGCGTCGCCGATGAAGCCGGTCCAGCCGCGGCCGGCCTCCTTGAGCACGGTGGCCAGCTCCAGGCCGATCAGTCCGAAGGCGACGCCGGTGATCAGGATCTCGACCACCTCCCAGAAGGCGTTGCCGACCAGCCGGTAGGCGACGGCGTCCGCGTCGGAGGCCCGCTCGGCGAGGTAGAGCGCGCAGACCACGACGGCGAGCACGCCGGAGCCGTGGATCTCCTCGGCCAGGGTGTAGGCGGCGAAGGGCACCAGCAGGTTGAGCGCGACCTGCTGGGTCGGGTCGTCCAGGCGCTCGGCGAGCTTGGTGTTGACCCAGCCGAGCGCGACGCCGACCACCACGGCCAGCACCGCGGACAGCACGAAGCGCAGCACCGCGTCGCCGCCCGAGAAGTCGCCGCTGACCATGGCCTCGATGGACAGCGAGTAGATGACGATCGCGGTGACGTCGTTGAACAGCCCCTCGCTCTCCAGGATCGCCACCAGGCGGCGGGGCAGCCCGACGCTGCCGGCCACCGCGACGGCGGCGACCGGGTCGGGCGGGGAGACCAGCGCGCCGACCGCGATGGCGGCGGCCAGCGGCAGGGCGGGCAGCAGCCAGTGCACGGCACCGGCCACGGCGACCGTGGTGACCACCACCAGGCCGATCGCCAGCAGCAGGATCGAGCGGGCGTTGGCCTTGAAGTAGCGCACCGAGGAGCGCCGGGCCACCGCGAAGATCAGCGGCGGCAGGACCAGCGGGAGGATCAGCTCGGGTTCGATGCTGACGTCCGGGATCTGCGGGACGAGCGCCATGACGATGCCGAGCAGGGTCATCAGCACCGGTTGTGGCACTCCGGTCTTCCGACCGAGCGGCATGGTCACCACGGAGGCGAGCAGCACCAGGAAGAACAGGGGCAGCTGGCCCACGGGGAGGTTCCTCTCGACGACGGACGGCTGAGCGCCGTCCAGGATAAATCTGACAATGCGCCCATCAGTGTCGACACGCTGAACAAAAGCTTGACCTCAAGCGCACTTCAGGCCCGAGGATCGTCGACAACGGATGGATCAAGAAGGTTCGAGAAGGATCGAGAAGGATCGAGAAGGGGCGGGAAAAGGCATGAAAGCGGTCACCGTGACGGGGAGCGGCGGTCCTGAGGTCCTACGGGTCACCGAGGTGCCCGACCCGGAGCCCGGGCCGGGCGAGGTACGGGTACGGGTGTACACGGCCGGGGTGCAGCCGGTGGACCTCGCGATCCGGGAGGGGTTCCGTCCGCCGGGCCTGGCGGTCGAGCCGCCGTTCGTCCTCGGCAACGAGTTCGCCGGGGTGGTCGACGCCCTCGGTCCGGACGCCGGCGACTGGCGGGTCGGGGACGAGGTGCTGGGCTTCCGGGTGCTGGGCTGCCAGGCCGACCGGGTCGTGGTCGACGCCGGCCGGCTGGTCGCCAAGCCCGCCGGGATGCCCTGGGAGCAGGCCGGCTCGCTCTCCGCCTCCGGCCAGACCGCGCACCTGGCGCTCACCGAGCTGGGCGTCGGCCCGGGCGACACCGTGCTGGTGCACGGCGCCGCGGGCGGGGTCGGCACGGTCGCCGTCCAGCTGGCCCGGGCCTGGGGCGCCACCGTGGTCGGCACCGCGAGCGAGCGCAACCACGCGTACCTGCGGGAGCTGGGCGCGGAACCGGTCACGTACGGCGAGGGGCTGGTGGAGCGGGTCCGGGCGGCGGCGGCGCAGGGGGTGACCGCGGCCTTCGACGCCGCCGGGCGGGGCGCCCTGGAGGCCTCCGTCGAGCTGGTCGCCGACCGGGACCGGATCGGCACCGTGGTCGACTACCCGGGCGCCGAGCGGCTGGGCGTCCGGGCGCTGCGGGGCGAGCGGACGGCCGGGCGGCTGGCCGAGCTGGTGAAGCTCTGGGAGGCCGGCGCACTGCGGCTGGAGGTCGAGGAGTCGTTCCCGATCGAGCGGGTCGCCCAGGCCCACCGGCTGGTCGGCTCCGGGCACGTCCGGGGCAAGGTGGTGCTGACCATGTGAGCGCGCCGGGCTCCCCGCCCCGGGCCGATTGTGAGTTTCAGCCGCTGACCAGGTAATGTTCTCCACGTCAGCAGGCGCCGCTAGCTCAGTTGGTTAGAGCAGCTGACTCTTAATCAGCGGGTCCGGGGTTCGAGTCCCTGGCGGCGCACAGACAGCTGGAAGGCCCTTCGCGAGAGCGGGGGGCCTTCCGGCGTTTCGGCGTACGCCCGCGCGGTTTCCGCCGTACGCCCGTACGGGTCCCGCCGTCCGCCCGCGCGCCCCTCCGCTCCCGCGCCGCCGCACGCGCCCCCGCCCTCGCCCCCGCACGCGCCGGATGGCAGGAAAGGTGGGAAGCAGGTCATTGCTGCCACCGCTCCCCGTTGGGAGGCTGGCCGTATGAGAGCGCACAGCGTGGTCATCGTCCTCTTCGAGGGCGTGCAGAGCCTCGATGTGACCGGCCCCCTGGAGGTGTTCGCGGGGGCGGGCCGGGCCGCCGGGCAGCCCGCGGCCTACCGGGTCACCACCGCCTCCCCCGGCGGCGGGCCGGTGCGCAGCCACAGCGGACTGCGGCTGCTGCCGGACGCGGACCTGGCCGGGGTCGGGCCGGTGGACACCCTGCTGGTTCCCGGCGGGATGGACACCGGGCGCCCGGACCCGGCCCTGGTGGAGCGGATCCGGGAGCTGGCCGGAGCGGCCGAGCGGGTGGTGTCGGTGTGCACCGGGGCCTTCCTGCTCGCCGAGGCCGGGCTGCTGGCCGGGCGCCGGGCGACCACCCACTGGGCCTACGGCGAGGAGCTGGCCCGGCGGTTCCCGGACGTCGAGGTGGACCCGGACCCGATCCACGTCCGGGACGGGCGGATCGCCACCTCGGCCGGGGTCACCGCCGGGATCGACCTGGCGCTGGCCCTGGTCGAGGAGGACCTCGGGCGCGAGACGGCCCTGCTGGTCGCCCGCCACCTGGTGGTCTTCCTGCGCCGGCCGGGCAACCAGGCCCAGTTCAGCACCCAGCTGGCCGCCCAGGTGGCGGCCCGGCAGCCGCTGCGCGAGGTGCAGCGGTGGATCGCCGAGCACCCGGAGGCCGACCTCTCGGTCGAGGCGCTGGCCGACCGGTCGGCGCTGTCGCCGCGGCACTTCGCCCGGGCCTTCGCCGCCGAGGTGGGGGTGACCCCGGGCCGGTACGTGGACGGGGTCCGGCTGGAGGCCGCCCGGCGGCTGCTGGAGGACACCGACCACGGCATCGAGGAGATCGCGCGCTCCTGCGGCTACGGCACCCCGGAGGCGATGCGGCGCGCCTTCGTCCGGGCCCTGGCCGCCCCGCCCGCCGAGTACCGACGCCGCTTCCGACCCGAACCCACTGGAGGTCACTGATGCGCATCGCCATCCTGCTCTACCCCGAGTTCACCACCCTGGACGCGGTCGGCCCGTACGAGGTGCTGTCCCGGCTCCCCGGCGCCGAGGTGGTGTTCGCCGCCGCCGAACGGGGGCCGGTCCGCAACGACGTGCACAGCCTGGCGCTCACCGCGGACGCCGCCCTGGACGAGGTGGACTCGGCGGACCTGCTGCTGGTGCCCGGCGGGCCCGGGACGGAGGCCCAGCTGAAGGACCGGGCCGTGCTCGACTGGGTGCGCCGGATCGACGCGACCACCACCTGGACCACCTCGGTCTGCTCCGGCTCGCTGATCCTGGGCGCCGCCGGGCTGCTGGAGGGCCGCCGGGCCACCTCCCACTGGGGCGTCCTCGACCGGCTGCCCGGGTACGGGGCGGAGCCGACCGGGACGGAGCGGGTCGTCATCGACGGCAAGTACGCCATCGCCGCCGGGGTCTCGGCCGGGATCGACCTCGCGCTGACGCTGGCCGGCCGGATCGCCGGGGACACCGTCGCCCAGGCGATCCAGCTGCTGATCGAGTACGACCCCCAGCCGCCGTACGACTCCGGCGCGCTCGCGAAGGCGTCCCCCGAGGTGGTCGAGGCGGTGAACCGGCTGATGCGGGCCTAGGGCCGCACCGACGGGAAGGCGTGCCGGCGGGCGGCGGTGGCCACGGCGAGGACGGGGAGCATCAGCGCGAGCACCGTCCAGGGCAGGGCGCCGGTGCCCAGGCCGCTCAGGACCAGGCCGCCGAGCACGCCGCCGCCCGCCATCGCGGCGTTCCACAGGGTCACCAGGACGGCCTGGGCGGCGTCCGCCCGCTCCCCGCCCGCGTCGCCGAGGGCGGTCTGGAGCAGGGTCGGGGCGCCGCCCCAGCCGAGGCCCCAGAACAGCGCCGCGGCGTACACCAGCGGCGTGCTGCCGGACGCCACCGCGAGGACGGCCGCGGTCACGGCGACCAGCAGCGCGCCGCCGATCGTCAGCTGCCGCAGCCGGCGGTGGATGTGGGCGCCGACCAGCCAGACGCTCGCCAGCGAGGCCAGCCCGAAGACCAGCAGCACGGTGTCGGTGGCGCCGCCGAGGCCGGCCCGGTCCAGGAAGGGCGCGATGTAGGTGAACAGGATGGTGTGCGCGAGCACCCAGAGCACCGTCACGGTGAGCACCGGCCGGACGCCGGGCACGGTGAGCGCGTCCCGGACCGGTGTCCGCTCACCGGCCGGCTGCCCGGGCTGGTCCGGCAGCAGCGCCGCGATCCAGCCGATCACGGCGACCGCCAGTGCCGTCATGGCCAGGAAGGGCACCCACCAGGCGAGCACCTGCCCGAGGAAGGTGCCGACCGGCACTCCCAGCGACAGCGCGACCGGCACGCCCGCCATCGCCACCGCCATGGCCCGGCCCTGCTGGTCGACCGGCACCAGCCGGCGCGCGTACCCCGCCAGCAGGGCCCAGGCGAGGCCGGCCGCGACGCCCGCGAGGAAGCGGGCGGCCAGCGTGAGCGGGTAGTTGGTGGAGACCGCGGTGACGGTGTTGGCCACCGCGAAGCCCGCCATCGCGGTGAGCAGCAGCCGCTTGCGGCCCCAGCCGGCGGTGGCCGCGCTGAGCGGGATCGCGGTGACGGCGGAGCCGATCGCGTAGACGGTGACGGTCTGCCCGGCCGCGGACTCGCTGACCCCGAGCGCCTCGCTCATCCCGGGCAGCACCCCGGCGGGCAGGTTCTCGGTGAGGCCGGTGACGAAGACGGCGGTGGCCAGGGCAAGCAGGGCTGGGAGCGGGAAGGGCTTGGGGGGTACCGGGGTGGTGAGCTGTGTGGTCGCCATGGGGACCATGCTTGGACCTCACACCGGTGTCAGGTTCAAGCACGGTCCCGCGGGCGGCCGGGTCAGCGGATCAGCCGGCCCGGGACTCGGCTGCTCAGCGGCCGAAGTAGCCGTTGAAGTTCTTGGAGAACTCCTGGCCGCCGAACCGGTCCCAGTTGATCGACCAGGTCATCAGCCCGCGCAGGTTCGGCTGCGCGCCCGAACGCGGCACGTAGGTGCCGCAGTTGGCCAGCTTGGTGAGGCAGTCGAGCGCCTTGTTCACCTCGGCCGGGGCGACGTAGCCGTTGCCCGCGTTGGTGGTGGCCGGCATGCCGATGGCGACCTTGGAGGCCGGCAGCGCCGGGAACACGTTGTTCGCGTTGCCCGCCACCGGGAAGCCCTTGAGCAGCATGTCGGTCATCGCGACGTGGAAGTCGGCGCCGCCCATCGAGTGGTACTGGTTGTCCAGGCCCATGATGGAGCCGGAGTTGTAGTCCTGGACGTGCAGCAGGGTGAGGTCGTCGCGCAGCGCGTGGATGACCGGCAGGTACGCCCCGGCGCGCGGGTCCTGGCCGCCCCAGGGGCCGGATCCGTAGTACTGGTAGCCGAGTTGGACGAAGAAGGTCTCCGGCGCCATGGTCAGCACGAAGCCCGGGCCGTACTTGGCCTTGAGGGTCTTCACCGCGGAGATCAGGTTGACGATGACCGGGCTGGTCGGGTTCCTGAAGTCGGTGTCACCGGTGTTGAGGGAGAGCGAGTGGCCCTCGAAGTCGATGTCCAGGCCGTCCAGGCCCCACTTGTCGATGATCGCCGAGACCGAGCTGACGAAGGTGTCCCGGGCGGCGGTGCTGGTCAGCTGGACCTGGCCGTTCTGGCCGCCGATCGAGATCAGCACCTTCTTGCCCTGGGCCCGCTTGGCGGCGATGGCGGCCTTGAACTCGTCGTCCGACTCGACGGTCGGGCACTCGGTGGCCGGGCAGCGGTTGAAGCGGATGTCGCCGGAGGTGACGGAGGTGGGCTCGCCGAAGGACAGGTTGATGAAGTCCCAGGAGTTCGGGACGTCGGCCATCCGGGTGTAGCCGGCGCCGTTGGCGAAGCTGGCGTGCAGGTAGCCGACCAGGGCGTGGCTGCCGGCGGGCGGGCTGGTGGGCGTCCCCGTGGGGGTGCCCGTGGGCGTGCCGGTCGGGGTGCCGGTGGGCGTCCCGGTCGGCGTGCCCGTCGGGGTCGCGGTCGGCGAGGCGGTCGGCGAGGCCGTCCCGGTGGGCGTCGGCGTGGGCGTCGGGCTGGGCGCGCCCGGCCCGTCCAGCGAGATGTCGTCCGCGTAGTAGGTGCCCTGGCCGTACCAGCCGTGGGTGTAGACGGTGGCGCTGGTCTGGGTGGCGCCGGTGGTGAAGCTGAGGCTGAGCTTCTGGTACGAGCCGCCGGTGCCCGGGGTCCAGGTGCTCGGGCCGCCGCCGTCCACGCCCAGGTAGACGTACGAGCCGTTGACGTAGGCGCTGAGCGTGTAGGTGGTGTTCGGGGCGACGGTGACGGTCTGGCCGCACTGGGCGGTGTCGCCGGCCGTGGCGGCCGCGGCGAGCGCGCGACCGCCGCCGTGCACCGGGCTGGTGACGACGCTGCCGGAGTTGCCGGAGCAGCTCCAGGGGCCGAGTGAGCCGGACTCGAAGCCGCCGTTGACCAGGAACTCGCCGGCCGAGGCGGTGGGCGCCAGGCCGAGTGTGACGCCGACCAGCGTGGCCGCGGCGACGGCGGAGGCGGTGCCGGCCGCGATGGTGGCGCGGCGTTGTCCGGGAAGGGTTCTGCGCATGCGGGTGCTCCTGCGATGGCGCGGTCGTGGGGGACGTCCGAGGGCACGCCGGAGCACGGGCCAGTGGGGGGAACGGCCCGGCCTGGCACCCAAGTTGGACTAGACCACTGAAGTGGATCCGGCCGGGAGGTGTCAATGGTCCAGACCGGTTCGGGCGGCCCCGGCCCACCGGCGCCCGGCCGCCCCCGGCCACCCCCGGTTGCCTCCGGTTGCCGGAGGTGACACCCCGTCGAAGGATGGAGGCGTGACCCCGCCCGGCTACCTCCGCCACCCCCACCTGCACGGCGGCCTGCTCACCTTCACCGCCGAGGACGACGTCTGGATCGCCCCGCTGGACGCCGACGGCGGCGGCACCGGCCGGGCCTGGCGGGTCGGCTGCGACCGCACCCGGGTCAGCCACCCCCGCTTCTCCCCCGACGGCACCACCCTCGCCTGGACCAGCTGGCTCGCCCTGACCCCCGAGGTGTGGACCGCCCCGGTCGAGGGCGGCCCGGCGGACCGGCTCAGCTTCTGGGGCAGCCAGGACACCCGGGTGCGCGGCTGGCTGCCGGACGGCGAGGTGCTGGCCGTCACCTCCTACCACGAGCCCTTCGGCCACTACACCTGGGCGCACGCCCTGCCGCCGGACGGCTCCCCCGGCCGCCGGATGCCCTGGGGGCCGGTCGGCGACGCCCAGATGAGCCGCGAGCGGACCGTACTGCTCACCGGCGCCGCCCCGCACGGGCCTGCCGCCTGGAAGCGCTACCGGGGCGGCGCCACCGGCCGGCTCTGGGTGGACGGCGACCGGATCCTGCCCGGGCACACCGGGCACCTCGCCGCGCCGATGCCGGTCGGCGGCCCGCTCGGCGACCGGATCGCCTTCCTCTCCGACCACGAGGGCATCGGCAACGTCTACTCCTGCCGCCCGGACGGCACCGACCTGCGCCGGCACACCGACCACGCCTCCTACTACGCCCGCGAGGCCGCCACCGACGGCACCCGGATCGTCTACCAGCACGCCGGCGACCTCTGGCTGCTGGACGACCTGGCCGCCCCCGCCCCGCGCCGGCTGCACGTCCCGCTCGGCGGCGCCCGGGCCGGCCGCCGCCCGTACCAGGTCAGCGCCGCCGGCCAGGTCAAGGACCTCGCCTGCGACCAGACCGGCCGGGCCGGGGTGGTCACCGTGCGCGGCAGCCAGTACTGGCTCACCCACAAGGACGGCCCGGCCCGGGCGCTCGCCGACACCCCCGGGGTGCGCACCCGGCTGCCGGTGGTGCTCGGGCACACCGGCGAGGCGGCCTGGGTCACCGACGCCGAGGGCGCCGACGCGATCGAGGTGGTGCCGCTGCCGGGGCACCCCCGCTCGGAGCAGCACCGCCACCGGGTGCTCGCCGCCGGGCGGATCGGCCGCGTCCTGGAGCTCACCGCCTCCCCCGACGGCAGCCGGCTCGCCGCCACCACCTCGGACGGGCGGCTGCTGCTGGTCTCCGCCGCCGACGGCGGGGTGCGCGAACTGGCCGCCTCCGGCTACGGGCCGGTCACCGGCGCCCGCTTCTCCCCCGACTCGCACTGGACCGCCTGGTCCGAGCCGGTCGCCGGGCGCTCGCTGCGCCGCATCCGGCTCACCCGGGCCGACGCGTCCGCGGCGACCACCGACGTCACCGACGGCCGGTTCGAGGACGAGCAGCCGGTGTTCACCCGGGACGGCCGCTACCTGGCCTTCCTGTCCTGGCGCGGCTTCGACCCGGTCCACGACGTGCACACCGGCGACCTCTCCTTCCCCCTCGGCTGCCGCCCGTACCTCGTCCCGCTCGCCGCCGACACCCCCTCACCGTTCACCGCCCCGCCCGAGGACGGCGCCGCGCACGGCGACGGCGGCGACGGCACCGTCCGGGTCGACCCGGAGGGCATCGGCGAGCGGCTGCTCCAGTTCCCGGTGATCGCCTCCAAGTACTCGGCCACCGACGCGGTGCGCGGCGGCCTGGTCTGGCTGCGCTGGCCGATCTCCGGCACCCTCGGGCAGACCTTCGCCAGCCCGGAGGACACCTCGGGGCGCCCCTCGCTGGAGCACTTCGACCTGGCCCGGGGCACCCGCAGCACGCTGGTCGACAAGCTGGACGGCTACGCGGTCTCCGGGGACGGCGGCTCGATCGCGGTGTACTCGGCCGGGACGCTGCGGGTGGTCCCGGTCGCCGCCCCCGCCGCCGGCACCACCGTCGACCTGCGCCGGATCACCCACACCGTGCACCCGGCCGCCGAGTGGCGCCAGGCCTACCACGAGGCGGCCCGGATCGTCCGGGACCAGTTCTGGGACGAGCGGATGTCCGGCCTGGACTGGCCCGCGCTGGTCGCCCAGTACGAGCCGCTGCTGGACCGGGTCTGCTCCCCCGACGACTTCGCCGACCTGCTGCGCGAACTCCTCGGCGAACTCGGCACCTCGCACGCCTACGTCACCCCCTCCCGGCGCGCCGAGGGCCCGGTGCTCGCCCAGCAGCCGCTCGGCCTGCTCGGCGCCAACGCCCACCGCTCCCCCGACGGCCGCTGGCTGGTCGACCGGGTGCTGCCCGGCGAGACCTCCGACCCGCGCGCCCGCGCCCCGCTCGCCGCCCAGGGCGTGCGGGACGGCGACGAGTTCCTGGAGGTCGGCGGCCGCCCGGTGGACCCGCTGCGCGGACCGCTGCCGCTGCTGGCCGGCACCGGCGGCACGACGCTCGAACTGGCCCTGCGCGGCGCCCCGGACGGCCCGGTGCGACGGATCGTGATCACCCCGCTGGTCGACGAACGGCCCATCCGCTACCAGGACTGGGTGGCCAAACGGCGTTCCCTGGTCCGCGAGTTCAGCGACGGGCGGTGCGGCTACCTGCACATCCCGGACCTCGGCGGCTCCGGCTGGGCGCAGTTCAACCGGGACCTGCGGCGCGAACTGGACAAGCCCGCGCTGGTCCTGGACGTCCGCGGCAACGCCGGCGGCAACGTCTCCGAACTCGTCCTGGAGAAGCTCTCCCGGCACGTCCTGGCCTGGGACTTCACCCGGGACCGCCGCCCGGTCCGCTGGCCCCGGCACGCACCGCGCGGACCGCTGGTGGCGCTGGCCGACGAGGCCACCAGCTCCGACGGCGACGTGATCATCGCGGCGATCAAGCTGCTCGGGCTCGGCCCGGTGATCGGCGCCCGCACCTGGGGCGGGGTGGTCGGGATGAGCGGGCGGCACACCCTCGGCGACGGCACCCAGATCTCGGTGCCGAAGAACGCCTCCTGGTTCGGCGGCGGGCTCGGCTGGACGGTGGAGAACCGGGGTGTCGAACCGGACGTGCACGTGCTGCGCACCCCGCGCGACTGGGCCCGGGGGCGCCACCCGGAGCTGGTCGCCGCCGTCCAGCTGGCCCTGGAGCTGCTGGAGGACGCCCCCGCCGCCGAGCCGCCGTCCGCCGACACCCCCCGGCCGGACCTGCGCCGCCCGCCGCTGCCGCCGCGTACGGCCTGAGCTCCGGGCTCAGCCCCAGGGGTCGCCCTCGGCGGTCATGTTCTCGGCGGCGCGCCGGTCGGCCTCCTCCTGGGCGAGCCGTTCCTGCTGCTCCCGGGTGCGCTCGATGTCGTCGCCGTACGCGTCGGCGGCCTCGTCGTGGGCGAGGGCGGCCCGCTGGGCGGACTCCTGCCCGGCGGACTCGTGCTGCGGCCGGTGGAACAACCTGTCGAAGATGCCCATGGCTCCTCCTCCGGGGGGAACGACGGAATGCCGGGCTGTCCCCCACTCTCACACCGGGCACGGACGGGCGCACCTTGAGCCTTTGGTCCCTGGTGAACGCGTCCAAGGGCCGTAGCCGGGAGCCGCCGGACGGGCGGAGGGTGGTGGCCGTCGGCGACATCCACGCCACCCCCTGGAGCCCGCAGTGACCGTCGTACACCCCGGAAGCCCCGCCCGGCGCACCGCCGAGGACCAGCACGACGGACCGCGCCGGCGGGTCGGCCCGCTGGCCGCCCTGGACGGCCGGCTGCCCGGCGCCCACGACCTGCTGCTGATGCAGTGCCCCAGCTCGCTGCGGCCCCTCGCGGGCGGCGAACTCCCGGACTGGGCACGGGCCGTGCTGCGGGCGCACCCCTGGGTGACGGTCGGCCGGGCGCCCGCCGTGGTCGGCAACCCGGTGGACCTGCCGCACCCCCAGCGCTGCACCCGCGACCCGGAGGCCGCGCCCGAGCTGTGGTTCCCGGTGACCGTCCGCGGCCCGCGCCCGGGCCAGCGGCTGGACGCCCTGGCCCCCTGGGCGGCGGTGGCCCGGACCCTGCGGCCCGAACAGCTCCCCGACCGGCGCGGGCATCTGGCCCCCGAACGGCTCGCCGGCATCCCGGCCCTGGCCCTGCTGCCCGAGGTCGGCCGGCTGGTCGCGGACCACCGGCTGCCCTGGGGCCCGATCGGCGCGGTCGGCTACGAGCTGGGCAGCGGCGTGCCGGTGGCCGGGCCGATGAGCCCGCTGCGGCTGGTGCTGCGCGCGCCGCAGCCGATCAGCCGGCGGGACGCCCTGCAGCTGCGGCGGGCCCTGACCAAGCTGCCGGTGCCCGTGCAGGCCGAACTGGAGACCCGGCACGGCTCGGTGCAGCTCGCCGAGTACGCCTCCGGCGCGCTCGGCCTCACCCTGCTGACCCCGGACGGGCCCCGCGAGGTCCACGACCCGTGGTTCCCCCGGGGCCCGTTCGCCTGACGGGCCCGGACCGCCCCCGAGAGAAGTCCTCGAAAAAGTCCCGGGCCCGATGTCAATCCCGCCGGGTCCGCTCCGACGTCCCGGTGTGCGGCACCCCGCCGCACGATCACGGGACAGGAGCCCCAGTCATGAACCAACTGCTCAGAGTCATGAACTTCAATGTCTCCAGCGACGGCGTCGCGGCCGGCGAGCACCAGAGCTTCGAGCTGCCGTTCGGCCTCGACCGCCCCGAGCGGCTCTTCTCCTGGGCCGGGGCCACCGCGAGCTGGCCGATGCGCACCGACCCCGGCGGCAGCCGGGGCCTGGACGACTACTTCACCCGGGACTTCGACCGCAACATCGGCGCCGAGATCATGGGGCGCAACAAGTTCGGGCCCCAGCGCGGCCCGTGGCAGGACCACGAGTGGCGCGGCTGGTGGGGTGCCGAGCCGCCGTTCCGTACGCCGGTGTTCGTCATGACCCACCACACCCGGCCGTCGTTCACGCTCTCCGACACCACGTTCCACTTCGTCGACGGCGATCCGGCCACCGTCCTCAAGCAGGCCCGGGAGGCCGCCGACGGCAAGGACGTCCGCCTCGGCGGCGGGGTCACCACCATCCGGCAGTTCCTCGACGCCGACCTGGTCGACACCCTGCACGTGGCGGTCTCCCCGGTGGAGCTCGGCACCGGGCTGAAGCTCTGGGAGTCCCCCGACGAGCTGCTCGACCGGTTCCACCTGGAGGTCGTCCCCAGCCCGAGCGGTGTGGCGCACCACCTGTTCTGGCGGCGGTGACACGGGGGCCCCACTTCTCGGCGGAGGAGTGGGGCCCCGTTCGGCGCGGTGGGAACGACGGTCAGCCGGTGATGCTCGCCGCACCCGTCTCCAGGTGGCCGGTGAAGCGCTGGGACCAGGTGCTGTCCGCATCCACCGTCACGGTGAAGTCGTACCAGCCGTTGCTGTACGCCACGGCGTTGAAGAAGTCGCTCACGCTGCCGCCGGCCGGGACCTGGTACGTCCAGGGGCCGTCCGTGCGGTAGTTGTTGGACGCGATCGTGAACGTGATCGGGGTGCTGCCGGAGTTGGCGAGCTTGAAGTAGAGCGCGAGCTTGCCGGTGCCCGGTTCGACGGCGTACGAGGCGGTGACGGCGGCGTTCTTGCCCGCCTTCGTCGCGTCGCCCTTGAAGCGGCGCAGGAAGCGGTTGGGGCCGACCACCGTAAGGTCGTACGGGCCGCCGCCGAAGTTGGTGCCGCAGTTGAAGAAGTCGCTGGTGCTGCCGCCCGGGTCCACCGTGTACTGCCAGGGGCCGCCGCCGCGGTAGGCGTTGGCGTAGGCCGCGAAGTGGGCGGACTTGGTGGCGGCGGCGCCCCCGTTGTCCATCGCGATCCAGACCTTCATCACCCCGCCGGAGCCGAACTCCAGGTGGTCCAGGTTGGCGTTCGGCTGGTACGGCAGGGCGCGCGCCGGGCGGGTGCCGGACTCCTGCACCGGGAGCTGGTTGTTCACCGGGGCCGGGTTGGGCAGCGGGCCGCAGGCGGACAGGCCGATGGTCTGCGAGGTGTCGGGCAGCGCGGGCAGGCCGTAGACCGGGTTGGCGAAGTCGAACACGCTGGTGAGGTCGCCGCAGACCCGGCGGCGCCAGTCGCTGATGTTCGGGCAGGTGGCGGGCTTGCCGAGGGCGGCGGTCCAGGTCTCCAGGAAGCGCAGCACCGAGGTGTGGTCGAAGGTCTCGGAGTTGACCCAGCCGCCGCGGGTCCAGGGCGAGACGGCGATGAGCGGGACGCGGAAGCCGAGGCCGATGTTGGTGCCGTTGTAGAACTCGCCCGGGGTGCCGGCCGGGGCGGCGGGCGGCGGGACGTGGTCGAAGAAGCCGTCGTTCTCGTCGTAGTTGATGAACAGGACGGACGAGTCGAAGACGTTCGGGTCCGCGTTGAGCGCGTCGATCACCATGTGGACGAAGTGCGCGCCGTCCACCGGGGTGGCGTACGGGTGCTCGGAGGAGGACTGGTCGGGGACGATCCAGCTCACCTGCGGCAGCGTCCCGGCCAGCACGTCGGCCTTGATGGCGGCGGCGATGTCGTCCGGGGTCCGCCCGGTGACCTTGGGCACCGAGCCCATGCCCTTGACGGCCAGCGGGCTGCCGGCC
The DNA here is from genome assembly GCF_053597855.1 of Kitasatospora sp. NPDC001225. NCBI lineage: Bacteria > Bacillati > Actinomycetota > Actinomycetes > Kitasatosporales > Streptomycetaceae > Kitasatospora > Kitasatospora sp. NPDC001225. The sequence continues at coordinate 52,421 of NZ_JBSFJC010000035.1, read as the reverse complement.
TGGGCGCCCGTGAAGTTCGTGAAGTACGCCAGGGCGTTGTCGCCGTAGTTGTCGGCGGCGTTCTGGTAGACCTTCCAGCTGACGCCGGCGCTCTCCAGCGCCTCGGCGTAGGTCTGCCAGCGCAGGCCCTTCTCGTCGCCGCCGTCGTAGGCCGGGCCGCCCGCGGTGCCGGCCGGGTCGATCTGGCCGGACCAGTGGTAGGTGCGGTTGGGGCCGGTCGCGCTGAGCACGGAGCAGTGGTAGGCGTCGCAGATGGTCCAGTTCTCGGCCAGGGCGTAGTGGAACGGGATGTCCTGGCGGGTGAGGAAGCCGAGCGTGCGGACGTTGCCCTTGGCGGCGACCCAGGAGTCCATCTTGCCGCCGTTCCAGGCCTTGTGCTGGTCACCCCATCCGTGGCTGAGGTCCCCGTTGCACTGGGCGAGGCGCTCCGGGTCCGCTCCGCCGGCCGGCTTGGTCTGGCTGAACTGCCAGGGGTACTGGCGGGCGAGCAGGCCGTTCGGCTGGTTGAAGACGCTGTAGCCGCCGGAGATCTGGATGGCGCTGCGGTCGGCGAAGCCGCGCACGCCGCGCAGCGTGCCGAAGTAGTGGTCGAAGCTGCGGTTCTCCTGCATCAGGATCACCACGTGCCGGGCGTCGGTGATGGTGCCGGTCGCGCTGAGCGCGGCGGTGGAAGCGGGAGCTGCGCCACTTCCCTGGGCGGCCCCCGCGGGCCCCGCCGCTCCGGTGCCGGCCACGGCGAGGCCTGCCGCGGCGGCGCCGGACAGCGTGACGAACTTCCTACGACTCAACTCGGCCATCAGACCGGTCCGTCCCTTCGCTGGCGATGTTGTGTGCACAAGTCGGGGCCATCGATCGCGGAGAAGTCTCCACCTCGGCCCGACCGGCCCACCAGGTGCCGACGGCAGGTTTGGCGGACTGTTCGCCCGGGCGTCACCGAGCGACGCCCGGCTGAACGCGCGGAGGGGCTCAGGTGCTCAGCGGTCCTTGACCTCGATCCCCAGCGCGTGGGCGAACTGGGGGGCCAGCTCCATCAGTTGGAGCGAGCTGATGACCGCCCCGCGCAGCCCCTGGTGGCCGTCGACCAGACCGAGCCGGACGGCGCCCCGAAGGTCCGTCCGGCTCAGCGTGGCGCCGCGCAGGCGGACCTCCTCCAGCGTGGAGCCGGGGAAGGACACCCCGGTCAGCTTCGCCTCGCCGAAGTCCACGTCGCGCAGCAGGCAGTCCTCGAAGACGACGTCCCGCAGGACGGCCGAGCGCAGGTTGACCGCCTCCAGCTTGCAGCCCCGGAACACCACCCGGCGCAGCGCCGAGCCGTACCCGGCGACCCCGGCGAGCACGCCGCCGACGAAGGAGCTGTCCTGCCACTCGGAGTCGCTCAGGTCGCAGGCGACCCAGCGGCCGGCCTGCACCCACACCTCGTTGAACCTTGCCTGGCGCAGCTTGACCCCGCTGAGCGCGACACCGGTGAAGGCGCACTCCAGGAAGGCCGCCCCGGCGCCCGACTCGTCGGTGTGCTCGCCGCCGTCGAAGTGCGCGGTGTCGTACCGCTCGTCGGCGCGCAGCGGCCCGGTGTGCGGGCGCAGCAGCTCGGCGTACGGGAGGTCGGCGAGCCGGTCGGGGGCGGAACGGGGCATGGCGGTGGCTCCTGGCGGTCGGGGCGTACGGGTCTCGGCGCATGCTCGCACGCGGCACCGACAACGCCGGGGAGCGACGAGGCCCCGGACCGGATCGCGCCCGGGAAGCGCCGAGGCCCCGGACCGGCCGCGCCGAGGCGGCCGGTCCGGGGTTCACCGTCCGGGGTTCACAGTCCGGGGTTCAGCGCCCGGGTCAGCCGCGCGCCCAGAGCGAGTTGACGCGGCTGCGCTCGGTGGTGTTCGGGTACGGGTTGGTGCAGGACGGGCCGGGGCCGCCGCCGGACATCAGCTCGCTGCACGGGCCGGAGTAGTGGTCCGGCAGGCCGAGCACGTGGCCGGTCTCGTGCGCCACCACGCGCACCGAGCTGTACTGCTGGTTCTGCTGGTAGTCGAGGAAGACGTAGCCGCGCCCGTGGCCGTCGGTGCTGGCGTAGGAGCCGCGGCTGTCGTTGCCCTCGTAGTAGCGGAAGTCGGCGGCCGAACCGGACTGCAGCTTGACGTTGGCGACCGAGCCGTTCCAGATCTGCGCGGCCTGGGATATCTGGTTGCGGAAGGAGGGGGCGGAGCTGGCGTCGTAGGTGACGGTGACGCTCGCCAGGCCCGGGTTGGCGGCCTGCTTGGCCTTGGCCGAGGCCATCACGGCCTGGAAGAAGGCCTGGTTGTTCGCCGCCTCCGCGGCCGAACCGGCGTACGTCGTGGCGGTGTAGCCCTGCACGGCCGGGGCGGTCGGCGTCGCGGCCGCGGCGGCGGTGGTGGGCAGCACGGCGAGGCCGGCCGCGAGGGCGAGGCCGAGGGTGGCGGACAGCACGGATCGCTTCATGTGGGGGCTCCGATTCCTGAGGTGACGTGGCCGGTTGGGGGCCGGCCGGGGGGAACACCTGGTCAACGGGTGGTGTCCCCAGAGCTTCGGGCAACCCGGCGCGTGCGCGGATGATGCCAACCCGCGATAGCACCGTTCAATACCCCTGCTATGGAGTCGATTTGAGCTGTCTTTTCCTCGCCTTGACTCAATCGTGCCCCTGGCATTCCGTTCCGGCGGCGGCTAGGCTCCGGTCCGGGGAAGTACCCGGGGTGGCGGGCCGCTCGATTCCGGCCGAGCGGCCCGCCACCCCGAACCCGCTTGCCGCTCGCGTCAGTTCCGCGCCGCGAGACCGTTCGCCCAGAGGTAGTCGACCTGGCTGCGCTCGTTGCCGTCGGGGTACGGGTTGGTGCAGGACGGGCCGGGGCCGCCGCCGGACATCAGCTCGCTGCACGGGCCGGAGTAGTCGTCGGGCAGGCCGAGCACGTGGCCGGTCTCGTGCGCCACCACGCGGAGCGAGCTGTACTGCTGGTTCTGCTGGTAGTCGAGGAAGACGTAGCCGTGGCCGTGGCCGTCGGTGCTGGCGTAGGAGCCGCGGCTGTCGTTGCCCTCGTAGTACGAGAAGTCGCCGCTGCCGCTCGCCGCCTGGAGCTGGACGTTGGTCTCCGAGCTGTTCCAGATCTGCGCGGCCTGGGATATCTGGCTGGTGAAGGAGGGCGCGTTCGCGGTGTCGTAGGTGACGGTGACGGTCGCCAGGCCCGGGTTGGCGGCCTGCTTGGCCTTGGCCGAGGCCATCACGGCCTGGAAGAAGGCCTGGTTGTTCGCCGCCTCCGCGGCCGAACCGGCGTACGTCGAGGGGGTGTAGCCCTGGACGGCCGGGGCGGCGGGAGCGGCCGGCGCGGCGTTCGCGGCGTTCGCGGCGGTGGCGGGCAGGACCGCCAGGCCGGCCGCGAGGGTCAGGCCCAGGGCTGCGGACAGCACGGATCGCTTCATGTGGGGACTCCGGTTTCGCGGTGCGCCGGCTCGCCGGGGCCCGATGGGGGCCGGGCCCGGCCGGGGCGCACGGTGGGGGCCGCCCCGGGCGGTGGCCGAGAGGCGGGTTGCTGCCCCCGAGCTTCGACCCGGGCGGGGCCGTCGCGGATGATGCCAACCGGCGATAGCCCCACCGCATAGCGGCCCGGTGCCGTCGTGCGGCGCACCGGCCGATCCGTCGGCCGTTCAGCCGGTCGGTCCGTCGGCCGGCCCTTCGGCATGCCTTGAATGCCTGTCATGTCCTTGGCGAAGGGGTGCGACGGCGTCTATGCTCCCGACGTGGAGCTCGACGTGAGACACCTCCGGGTGCTGTGCGCGATCGCCGACAGCGGCAGCCTCCGCAAGGCCGCGCTCCAGCTCGGCATGACCCAGCCCTCCCTCACCACCCAGCTGCACCGCATCGAACGGGCCATCGGCGGCACCCTGTTCACCCGCGAGCAGACCGGCAGCCGGCCCACCGCGCTCGGCCACTCGGTGCTCTCCCGGGCCCGGCCGGTGATCACCGAAATGGCCGCCCTGGTGGCCGCCGCTCGCCAGGAGGCACGGGACTCGGCCGGCCCCGGCCGGCAGCGGCGGCTGCGGATCGGCAGCGTCGGAAGCCGGGCGGTCGCGGCCTGGCTGCGCCGGGTGCACGAGCGGCTGCCGGACACCGACACCACCATCCACGTGGACATCTCGGCCAGCGCGCTGCTGCGGATGGTCGCCGCCGACCAGCTGGACGTGGCCTTCGTGCACGAGTGCGAGGGCTTCCCGCTGCGGGTGCCGCCGGACGCCGAGCACCGGGTGCTGATGGCCCGGGAGCCGCAGTTCGTCGCGCTCGCCGCCGGGCACCCGGCCGCCGCCCGCGACGTCGTCCACCTGGCCGACCTCGCCGAGGACACCTGGATGGTCGACCCGACCGCCGACCACGAGTACGCGGCAATGCGCCGGGTGTTCACCGAGGCCGGGCTCAACCCCCGGGTGGTGCAGGTGCGGGACAACGCCACCGCCGCCGAGCTGGTCGCCTCCGGCGAGGCCGTCCGCCCCTGCCAGCCCACCTCGCTGCCCGGTCCCGGCACGGTGGTCCGCCCGGTGCACGGGGACCCGCTGGCCGTCCGGCTGCTGTTCACCTGGCGTCCGCGCGTGCTCAGCCCGCCCGCGCTGGACGCGCTGTACGGCGAACTGCGGGCCGCCTACCTGGATCTGGCCAAGGTCAACCCGGCCTACCTGGACTGGCTGGCGCGGCACGAGCCGGTGCTGCTGGGCCGGGTCGGCTGACGGGCTGTTCGGACAGGGCGGTTCGGACTGGGCGTGCCCCGTGGACCGGTACGCCCCGCGGATCAGTACGCCCGGCGGGCGCCCGCCCGCCTGCTCTCCCGGCCGTGGACCAGCACGCCCACCGCCACCATCAGCGCGCAGACCAGGCCCGCCGCGAGCACCCCGGAGCCGCCGAGCGCGGTGCAGGCCAGCACCAGCGCGGCCCCCGCCGGCGCCACCGCCTGGGCCGCCGCGCCCCGCTTGGTGTGCCGGGAGTGCAGGAACCAGACCGTGACCAGGTAGAGCGCGGTGGGCACGGTGACCGTCGCGGTGGCGGCGGTCTCGGAGATGTGCGCCTGGTGCACCGCCGACTCCACCGCCACCTCCAGCCCGGTGCCGATCGCCGCCGCCGAGGCGAACACCAGGTAGTGCCCGTACCCCCAGACCAGCGCCTGCCGGTTGGAGCGCAGGTGCTCGTGGACGGACCGGGCGAAGTAGATCCACCAGGCCGCGAAGCAGATCAGCAGCCCGCCGGCGGCCACCGGCACCAGCCGGCCCAGTTCCTCGTGCTCGTCCACCGCCGACTGCACCGCGACGGTCGCCGCCGCCACCGTCTCGCCGAGCACGATCAGGGTGAACAGCCCGTACCGTTCGGCGATGTGGTGCGGGTGCCAGGAGGTCCGCGCCCGCAGTTCGGCGACCACCGGCACGGCCAGCTCGCACAGCACCCCGACCGGGATGACGTACAGCCGGACGTCCTGCGGCAGGAACAGCACCACCACCCAGCCGGCCTGGCAGAGCGTGATCCCCGCCGCGTAGCCCAGCGCGACCCGGCGCGCCGGGCCCTGCTCGCCGGCGGCCGCGCGCAGCCACTGGGTGACCATCGCCAGGCGCATCACCAGGTAGCCGACGATCCCCAGCGTCAGGTCCTGGGTGGCGAAGATCCGCGGCACGCCGGCGGCGAGGATCAGCACCCCGGCGATCTGCACCAGCGTGGTGATCCGGTACGGCACGTCGTCGACGTCGTACGCGGAGGCGAACCAGGTGAAGTTCATCCAGGCCCACCAGATCGCGAAGAAGGCCAGCACGTAGCCGCGCAGGCCGTCGCCGTAGTGCCCGGCCGCCAGCGAGCCGGCCAGTTCGCGCCCGGCCTGGCCGACCGCGACCACGAAGCAGAGGTCGAAGAAGAGCTCCAGCGGGGTGGCGACCCGGTGCGGCTCGTTCCGGTCGCGCGGGACCATCCGGCGCACCGGCGGCGGATCGACGGGGTGGCTGGGGCGTGCCGTCGCGGCGGGGTCACTGGCCATCGGAGCTGCTCCGGGGAGTCGGGAGGAGGGCGGGGGGACCGTCCCGCGCATCCTGGCAGCGGCCCCGGCCCGGCGCACGCACCGGCGCGACGGCTCTGAACGCGGGCGCAACAGCTGTGCACGCACCGGCGCGGCCCGGAAAGGCCGCGCGCCCCCCGGGTACGATGGCCCCGTATGTCCCCTTTTTTCCTTGCCGTCAGCCGTAGTTGACGCTCCGGTGCGCGAACCGGGTGACAGCGCGGCGGGTTTCCGGGCGCGCCCCGCGCGCTGCGTCGCGAGCGACCGGAGCGCCGCTAGATTCTTCCCCGGTTGGAAGAGCGCGGGCCCTGCCGGGCCCCACGACACGGGTGGCGTGCGGGCAACGCGGAAGGTCAAGGCGGGTGGCGGGATTGCGGGGGCGGCGGAGCCGATCCCCCCGCGTCCGCGCCACCGGCCTCGTGATCACCGCGCTGCTCGCCAGCGCCTGCCGTGCGGCCCGCCCCGCCCCGGCGGCGGCTACTTCTCCCAGCCGAGCTTGCTGTAGTCCTCCCCCGCCAGACCGAAGGCCCCGTAGTTGGCCAGGCCCTTGCGGGTCGCCACCACCTCCGGCCGCTGGTAGAGCTCGACGGTGTGGCCGAGCTCCCAGATCTTCGCGTCCGCCTGGTTGTAGAGCTTCGCGGCCTCCGCCGGGTCGACCGTCCCGGCGGCCTTCTTCAGCAGCTCGTCGATCTCCTGGCTGCCCAGGCGCGAGGGGTTGCTGAAGCTGTTGTCGCCCACCGGCAGCCGGAAGTTGGTCAGGCTCTTGGAGAGCGGGAAGGAGTCGGTGTTGCGCCAGCTCGCGATCTCGAACTTGCCCGGGTTCACGTACTTGGTGAAGAAGTCGTTGGCGGGCACCTTGTCCAGGCTGACCTTGGCCCCGGCCGCCTGCCACATCGCCACCGCCGCGGTGGCCAGGTCGATCTGGGCCTGCGGGGTGGAGTCGTTGAGCACCCAGTGCAGTTCCAGCGGCCGGCCGTCCTTGGTGCGCGGCTGACCGCCGCCGGCCTCCTTCCAGCCCGCCTCGTCCAGGAGTTTCTTGGCGGCGGCCAGGTCGAACCTGGCCCAGTCGCCGGAGGTGTCCTGGTACCCGGTCTGGTTGGGCATGAAGATGTGGTTGCCGAGCGGCTTGAACTCCACCGGCACGCCGTTGTTGGCGATCTTGATCAGTGCGGAGCGGTCCAGCGCCTTGCCGAGCGCCTGCCGGACCTTCCGGTCGCTCAGCGCACCCGAGCCGCCGAAGGAGATGTGCACCTCGTCCCACGGACTGGCGCTGCGGATCACGGTGTCCTTGGCGTCCTTGAGCTGCCCGTACGCGGTGGCGGTGCCGGCCGCGGCGTAGTCGATCTCGTTGTTGAGGTACGCCTGGGTCGTCGCCGACTGGGACATCACCCGGAAGGTGACCTTGTCGACCTTGGCCCTGGTGCCCCACCAGGCCGGGTCGGGGACGAGGGTCAGGGTCTGCGCGGTCTTGTCCGCCGTGCCGACCTTCAGCGCGCCCGCGGTGATCGGGATCTTCTCCACCCAGCCCTTGTTGAAGTCGTCCGGGGTGGAGATCCCGGCCGCCGGGATCAGCGGGCGGAACAGGTTCTGCCAGTCGGCGTACGGCTCGGCGAAGGTGACCTTCACCTCGGTCGGATCGGCGCCCTGCTCGACCGCGGAGATCTGCTCGTAGCCGGACGGGTCGGAGACGTTGTACGCCGGGTCCTTGCCACCGGCGGCCTGCCAGTCGGCCTTGAAGTCCAGGTAGCCGAGCGGCTTGCCGTCCGACCACTTGGCCTTGGGGTTGAGCCGGTAGGTGACCACCTGCGGCGAGGTCGAGGTGACCTTGGCGTCCACCAGGTAGTCCGGGTCGGGCAGGAAGCTGCCGGCGGCGTCCGTATTGAAGAGCGAGGGCTCCAGGTTGCGCATGATCGAGACTGCGGAACCGTAGTAGCCGTCCACCTGTAGCGGGTTCCACTGGGTGATCCACTGGTAGAGCGGGAAGCGCACCTCCCCGCCGTCCTTGACCTGGTCCAGCGGCTTGGGGTTGAGGTCGTTGGCGCCCGGGCCCGGCGGCTCGCTCTTCGCCGCGTTGTCGGCGGAGCCGCCCCCGCCCGAGGTGCACGCGGTGACCGCGAGCGCGACGGCGACGGCGAGCGCGGCGGCCCGGCCGAGGCGGCGGGCCGTGGTGGAAGCGTCCATGAGGGTCCCCCTGGGATCGATGACGGGAGTTGGGGCGCGAGAGGTGTGACGGGGCTTGAGCGTGGGCAGCCAATTCGGCACCGGGCGAGCAGAAGGTAACAGCGGATCAGATCCGCCACCAGGGGGAGGAGGGCACACCTGATCGAAAAGTCACACGCGGCAACACGGGCGCAACACCGCCTCAGTGCCCGGGTGCTTCACTCTGACCTGCGCTTTCCCAACTCACTGATCAGTCAATCGATCTGACGATCCGCCGAACCATGCCAACCGACGCCCCGAACGGGCCCGGACCGGAGGCCCCCACCCGATGCCCACCAGACGCGTCGGCCCCACCCGCACCGTGACGGGCGGCCGTTGATGCTCCGCTTCCTGACGAAGCGGCTGAGCTACTACGCGGTGCTGCTGATCGCCGCCGTCTTCCTGGCGTACGCGATCTCCGCGACCGCCCTGCAGCCGCGCACCTACTTCGACGCCAAGGTCCCCCGCCCGGCCGTCGAATCGGTCGAACGCCAGCTCACGGCGCTCAACCTGAACGACCACACCCCGGTCGTCGAACGCTTCGGCCACTGGGCCGGCGGGCTGCTCCACGGCGACCTCGGCCGGACCATCCACGACACCCCGGTCACCGACGACTTCGGCCGCCGGGTCTGGGTCTCGCTGCGGCTACTGCTGCTCGGCAGCCTGCTGGGCATGGTCCTCGGCGTCGCGGCCGGGGCCTGGAGCGCGGTGCGCCAGTACCGGATCTCCGACCGGCTGCTCACCGTGCTGTCCTTCGTGCTGCTCTCCACCCCGGTCTTCCTGGTCGCGCTGTTCCTCAAGAACGGCGCCATCGCCGCCAAGGACGCGGCCGGCCACGACGTCATCCCGTTCACCGGCTACGAGACCCCCGGGCTCACCGGCGGCCTCGGCACCCACCTCGCCGACTGGGCGCTGCACCTGCTGCTGCCCACCATCTCGCTGGCCCTCGGCGGCCTCGCCACCTACAGCCGCTACCAGCGCGGCACCATGCTCGACGTGCTCGGCTCCGACTACCTGCGCACCGCCGAGGCCAAGGGCCTGACCCGCGGCCGGGCGCTGCTCAAGCACGGGCTGCGGACCGCGGTGATCCCGATGTCGACGATGTTCGCCTACAGCTTCCTGGGCATCTTCACCGGCGCGATCTTCACCGAGACGATCTTCGGCTGGCACGGCATGGGCGAGTGGCTGATCCAGTCGATCAACGAGCAGGACGTCAACTCGGTGGTGGCGATCAACCTGTTCACCGCCGTCGTCGTGCTCGTCTCCGGCTTCCTCGCGGACACCCTGCACGCCGCCCTCGACCCGCGCGTGCGGTCCTGACCGGAGGAGAGCCGAATGACCACCACCGTCGCCGAGCCCTCCGCCCCGGCCACCGCCCCCCGGGGCACCGGCCGCGGACGGCTCGTCCTCAGCCGGCTGCTCGCCGCCCGCGGCGCCGTCGCCGGGGCCGTCGTCGTCCTGCTGCTGTTCCTGCTCGCCTTCGGCGGCGCGTACCTCACACCCTGGGACTACGCCGCCCCGGACTTCTCCGCGCTGCACCAACCCCCGTCCGCCGAGCACTGGTTCGGCACCAACGGGGTCGGCCAGGACGTCTTCGCGCAGACCGTCCGCGGCCTGCAGAAGTCGCTGGTCATCGGTCTGCTGGTGGCGCTGTTCTCCACCGTGCTGGCCTCCGTCGTCGGCGCCTGCGCCGGCTACTTCGGCGGCTGGGCCGACCGGGCGCTGATGTTCCTGGTGGACCTGCTGCTGGTCTTCCCGGCCTTCCTGATCATCACCATCGTCTCGTCCCGGCTGAAGAGCGCCGGCTGGATCGCCTTCGTCCTGCTGCTCGCGCTGTTCAACTGGATGATCACCGCCCGGGTGGTCCGCTCGATGACCATCTCCCTGCGCGAGCGCGAATTCGTCCGCGCCGCACGGTTCATGGGCGTACGGCCGCTGCGGATCATCAGCCGGCACATCCTGCCGAACGTCGCCTCCTTCCTCATCATCGACGCCACCATCGCGGTCGGCGGCGCCGTGATGAGCGAGACCGCGCTCTCCTACTTCGGCTTCGGGGTCAAGCCGCCGGACGTCTCGCTCGGCACCCTGCTCGCCGCCGGGACCGGCGAGGCCCCGGTGTTCCCCTGGCTGTTCTACTTCGCCGCGGCGCTGCTGGTGCTGTTCGTGCTCGCCGTCAACCTGATCGGGGACGGGCTGCGCGACGCCCTCGACCCCACCTCCGGGACGGCGCCCCGCCGTTCCCGGTCCGCCCGCCGCTCCCGGTCCACCCGCCGTTCCCACCGCCCTGCCAGCCGTAGGAAGCTCCCGTGACCACCACCGCCGAAACCCCGCTGCTCGCCGTCCGGGACCTGCGGGTCGACTTCGCCGGGCCCGACGGCCCGGTCCCCGCCGTCCGCGGGGTGGACCTCACCCTGCGGCGCGGCGAGACCCTCGGCATCGTCGGCGAGTCCGGCTCCGGGAAGTCCGTGACCGCGCTGTCCGTGCTCGGGCTGCTGCCCGGCACGGCGCGGGTCAGCGGCTCGGTGCGGCTGGACGGGCGGGAACTGGTCGGGCTGCCGGGCCGGGAGCTCGCCGCGATCCGCGGCCGCCGGATCGCCATGGTCTTCCAGGACCCGCTGTCCGCCTTCACCCCGGTCTACCGGATCGGCGACCAGATCGCCGAGGCGGTCCGCGTCCACCAGCGGGTGGACCGGGCCGCCGCGCGCCGCCGGGCCGCCGAACTCCTCGACCTGGTCGGCATCCCGGCGCCCGACCGGGCCCTGGACAGCTTCCCGCACGAGTTCTCCGGCGGCATGCGGCAGCGCGCGATGATCGCCATGGCGGTCGCCAACGATCCCGACATCCTGCTCGCCGACGAGCCCACCACCGCCCTCGACGTCACCATCCAGGCCCAGGTGCTGGACGTGCTGCGCACCGCCCAGCGGGAGACCGGCGCGGCGCTCGTCCTGGTCAGCCACGACCTCGGGGTGATCGCCGGGGCGGCCGACCGGGTCGCGGTGATGTACGCCGGACGGGTGGTCGAGACGGCCGGGGTGGACGAGCTCTTCGCGGCCCCGCACCACCCGTACTCGCTCGGCCTGATCGGCGCGCTGCCCCGGCTGGACGGGCGCGGCGGTCCGCTCGTACCGATCCCCGGCACCCCGGCGCCGATGGCCGAACTGCCCCCGGGCTGCCCCTTCGCGCCGCGCTGCCCGCTCGCGGAGGAGCGCTGCACGACGGCCGAGCCCGCCCTGCAGGGTACGGAGGAGCACCTGTCCGCCTGCGTACGGTCGGCGGAGCTCGCCGAGCGACGGCCCGCGCCCGCCGAGGTCTACCCCGTTCCGGAGCTGCCGCCGACCGCCGTCGGCCCCGTCGACCGCTCCACCCGGACGCCGGTGCTGTCGGTGAGCGGCCTGGAAAAAACGTTCCCCCTCCTCAAGGGCACGGTGTTCAAGCGCAAGGTCGGCGAGGTGTACGCGGTGGACGGCGTCGACCTGGACCTGCGGGAGGGCGAGACCCTCGGCCTGGTCGGGGAGTCCGGCTCCGGCAAGTCCACCACCCTGTTCGAACTGCTGCGGCTCGGCGCCCCGGAGACCGGCCGGATCGAACTGCTCGGCCACGACACCGCGACGCTCACCCGGGCCGAGGCCCACCGGCTCCGCGCCCGGGTGCAGATCGTCTTCCAGGACCCGATGGCCAGCCTCGACCCCCGGATGCCGATCGGCGACATCGTCGCCGAACCACTGCTCGCCCAGCGCGCCCCGCGCGAGGAGATCGCCCGCCGGGTGCCCGAGCTGCTGCGCCAGGTCGGCCTCGACCCGGAGCACGCCGTCCGCTACCCGCACCAGTTCTCCGGCGGCCAGCGCCAGCGCGTCTCGATCGCCCGGGCCCTCGCCGTCCGGCCCGGGCTGCTGGTGCTGGACGAGCCGGTCTCCGCCCTGGACGTCTCCATCCAGGCCGGGGTGCTCAACCTGCTCCAGGCCCTCAAGGCCGAACTGGGCCTCTCCTACCTGTTCGTCTCGCACGACCTCTCGGTGATCCGGCACCTCGCCGACCGGGTCAGCGTGATGTACCTCGGCCGGACGGTCGAGCAGGGCGAGGTCTCCGCCGTCTTCGACCGCCCCCGCCACCCGTACACCCGCGCCCTGCTCTCCGCCGTCCCGCTGCCCGACCCCGCCGCCGAGCGCGCCCGCGACCGCATCCTGCTGGCCGGCGACCCGCCCCCGCCCACCGAGCGCCGCACCGGCTGCGTCTTCCGCACCCGCTGCCCGCGCTACGCCGCGCTCACCGCCCCGGCGGACCGGGCCCGCTGCGAACAGGAGCGGCCGGCCCTGCTCGGCGCCCCCGGGGCGGACCACCAGGCGGCCTGCCACCACCCGGAGCCGGCGACCCGGGGGCAGTGACAATCGGTGATCACTCGAACACGATTCGGTGGATCCGGTCGGCGGCGTGTAAAGTCTTCGACGTCAGCAAGCGCCGCTAGCTCAGTTGGTTAGAGCAGCTGACTCTTAATCAGCGGGTCCGGGGTTCGAGTCCCTGGCGGCGCACATGGCAAGGTCTCAGGCCGTCCACTCCGGTGGGCGGCCTGAGGCGTTTCCGGGCCGGGTAGGCCTTCTCCCCATGAACTCCCCCGACACCGGCACCCGGCCCCTGGCCGAGGAACTGCTGCTGCTCTGCGCCGACCCGGCGGACGGACGCCTTCGGATCCCCGCCCTCACCCTCTCGACGGCGGTCGCGGGCGCCGTCCTCGCCGAGCTCCAGCTGGCCGGCACGATCACCGTCGACGGGCGCCGGATCACCGGCCACCGGCCGCCGGGCGACCAGGACGAACTCGCCGCCGCCGTCCTGGCCGACCTCGGGCAGGCGGGCGAGGGCCGGCCCCGGACCCTCGAACACGCGCTGCGCGCGCTGACCCACCCGCACGGCCGGGCGACCCACCACCACCTGGACCGGATGGTCGGGCAGGGCGTGCTGACCGTCCGGAGCCACCGCTTCCTCGGGCTGCCCTACCGCCGCTGGACGGCCGTGCGGCCGGACGCCGGAGCGCTGATCGCCGCCCGGACGGCGGCCACGCTGGCGCACGCCGGGCTCTCCGGGGTCTCTGGTCCGACTGGTCTCTCTGGTCTCTCTGGTCCGACCGGTGCGGCTGATCCGACCGATCCGGCCGACGAGCGCGACCGGCAGCTGGCCGGCCTGATCGGGGCGGCCGGGCTGGAGCGCCGGCTCTACCGGGGTCGGGACGGCGCCGAGACCCGGCACGCCGTCCGGCAGCTGGCCCGCGACCTGCCGGTCCCCCGGGCCGTGAAGCGGGAGATCACCCGGCGGAGGTCCCAGTCCGGGGGCTGATCCGTGCTCCGGCACCCGCCCTCGCGGCCTCCGGCACCCGGGCCGACCGCTCAGCGGGTGTCGAGCACCGCCGAGGCCACCGCGTCCGGGCGGTCGAACATCACCAGGTGCCCGGCCGGGGCGGTGGTGCGGAAGTCCGCCCCGAGCAGTGCCGCCAGCTCCCGCTGCCGGGCCAGCCAGTCCTCGGTGCGGCGGGTCCGGCAGCCGTCGTCGGCGGCCAGCACGGTCACCGGCAGGTCCTCGGCCAGCGGCCGGGTGCGCCGCAGCTCGTCCAGTTCGGCGGCCGTGTCGAGGTAGCGGCCGTTCTCCCGCAGCAGCGCGCGCAGCGCCCGCCCGGTGCGGTAGCAGTGCCGGACCAGCGGCGCCGGGGCGAGGTCCTCGCGGCGGACGGTGGACAGCCGGGCCATGGCCCGGCGGGCCGTCGGGCCCAGCAGGTAGGGCACGGCGAGGGCGGTAGCGGCGCCGGCCACCGCCCGGGCCGCCAGGTCGCGCGCGCCGGGCGCCGGGTAGGGCCGGGCCGCCGCCTCCACGCTGCCGTCCACCAGCACCAGCCCGGCGGTCCGCTCGGGGTGCAGCCGGGCGAAGGCCTCGACGTGGAAGCCGGCCAGCGAGTGCCCGACCACGGTGCAGGGCTCCCGCAGCCCGAGGCCGTCGAGCACCGCCCGGATCCGCCTGGCCTCGCCGGCCGCCGTCGGCGCGGGGCGCCCGGTGGCGGGCTCCCCGGCGCTCAGCCCGTAACCGGGCCGGTCGAAGCGGACCACGGTGCGGTACGGGGTGAGGAAGGGGACGACCAGGTCCCAGTCGAACCAGCTGCTGCCGAGGCCGCCGGAGAGCAGGCAGACCGGGCCACTGCCCTCGGTGCGGACGTGCAGCGGGACGCCGTCGACGCGCAGGAAGCGCGCCCGGTCGACGGCCTCCGGTCCGGCGGTGCTCATGTCGGCCTCCGTCCCGGGGACGGTTCGGTCGGTCGGCGCCGCCCCTCGTCCCCCTGGTTCACCTCGGCGTCCTCGGCGTCCTCGTCCGTACCGTCCGAGCGGGCGACGCCGAGGGCCAGCAGGCCGAGCCAGAGCGCGACCAGCAGCACCTGGAGCCGCTGCCCGGCCCCGAGCGCCCAGGTGCCGTGCCCGGCCTGGAAGGCGGCGATCGAGGCGAGGCTCCAGCCGGTGGCGAGCAGCTCGGCGCCCAGCAGCCAGGGCCCGAACCGGCGCACCGGCGGCCACCAGTGGTAGCGCCGGGCGGCCACGGTGAGCGAGACCAGCGCGGTGAGCGCCCCGGCCATGGCGAGGCTGCTGGTGACCGCGTGCGCGGTGTGGGTGGCGGGGACGAGCCCGGCGGTCTCCCGCGCGGCGCACATCTCGTCGCTGGTGGGGGCGCAGCTGAGCGGCAGCCGGGAGTCGGCGGCGGTCGCGGCGCCGAACAGGGCGAGCGCGGACCAGCCGGCCAGCGCCCAGCGCCGCCGCCGCGAGGCCCCGACCCGCCCGGTGGCGAGGGCGGTGCCGGCGGCGGCGAGCAGGCAGAGTCCGGCGGCCAGGTCGGTGGCCCGGAACAGGCCGCCCAGCGGCTGGTCCTCGGCGGCGAGTTCGCTGATGTACGCCTGCACCGGGTCGAGTCCGGTGCTCAGCACGACCTCCAGCACCCAGGCGGTGTACGCCACGGCGCTGAGCAGCAGCAGGGTGGCGACCGTCGTCCGCGCGGCGCGGTGGCCTGGCTGGGGGCGGGGCACCGTTCCACCCTAACCAGCGGCGAACTCCGGACCAACCGGAAGGAAAGGGGCGGATCGATCGGCCGCCGCCCGGGTCGTTCGCGGGTGCCCGGGCACGACCCGGGGACGACCCGGGGGCAGCCCGGCGACGGTTCGGTGATGGCTCGGTGATGGTTCGAGGCACCCCTCGGAACCGTGTATTGTTTTCCAGGTCAGCAGGCGCCGCTAGCTCAGTTGGTTAGAGCAGCTGACTCTTAATCAGCGGGTCCGGGGTTCGAGTCCCTGGCGGCGCACAGACATTTGGGGAGCCTCTCGCAGCAGCGAGGGGCTCCCCGATTTTTTGGCCTCCGACGTCCGTTTTGCGTGTGATGTCGGTCTCGATTGGCGATCCGCCGGAGCTATCCGGCCCGTTCTGCTCGTCCAGGGCAGTAAAACCGGAATCGGGACAAAGGTCCCCAACCGCCGATGTCCCCGTCCGTGCCGGGCTGCCTCGATGCGCCCGCAGGAAAGGCCGCGCTTTGTCCAGAAACGCCCAGGGCGGCCGTCGCACGCCGTCGATCAGTCTCCGGCCGGTCAAACGGCTCAAGCGCTCCACCGGCCCGGCCGGCGGGTCCGGCGGGTCCGGCGGCAGGAAGCCGCGACGTCCGAAGCGCACCGGCTGGCGCCGGCTGATACCCACCTGGCGGATGACCCTGCTGGGCTTCGGCTCCGCACTGCTGCTCGGCATCGGTCTGTTCGCCCTCGGGATCGCCCTGGTGAAGGTGCCGGACGCGCACGCCGCCGCCACCGCCCAGAGCAACACCTGGCTCTACGCGGACGGTTCGGTGCTCACCCGCACCGGCCAGACCAACCGGCAGAACGTCTCCCTGGACAAGGTCTCCCCCGCCGCCCAGCACGCCGCGCTGGCCGCCGAGGACCGGAACTTCTACAACGAGGGCGCGATCAACGTCCAGGGCCTGGCCCGGGCCGCGGTCAACACCGCCAAGGGCCAGGGCACCCAGGGCGGCTCCACCATCACCCAGCAGTACGTGAAGAACACGTACCTGAACCAGAAGCAGTCGGTCACCCGCAAGGTGAAGGAACTGTTCATCGCCATCAAGGTGGACGCCACCGAGAGCAAGAACGACATCCTCTCCGGCTACCTGAACACCTCGTACTACGGCCGCGGCGCCTACGGCATCCAGGCCGCCTCCCAGGCGTACTTCGGCATCGACGCGTCCGCCCTCGATCCCGCCCAGGGCGCCTACCTGGCCACCCTGCTGAACGCCCCGAGCGCCTACGACGTCGCCACCGCGACCGCGGCGGGCAAGCAGAACGCCGTCAACCGCTGGAACTACGTGCTCGACGGCATGGTCAAGGAGGGCTGGCTCTCCGCGGACGAGCGGGCCAGGACCGCCTTCCCGGAGGTCCGGGACCCCCAGCCCAACCCGGGCCTGTCCGGCCAGGCCGGCTACCTGGTCGACGCGGCCACCCAGTACCTCACCTCCAGCGGCGTGATCAACGAGACCGAGCTGGCCAAGGGCGGCTACACGATCAAGCTGAGCATCGACCCGGCCCGCCAGCAGGCCCTCCAGGACTCCGTCCAGGCCCAGCTGCACGACAGCCTGAACCCGGACAAGCGGAAGAAGGACGCGGCCGCCCAGGCCGGCGCCGCCTCGGTGGACCCGAAGACCGGCGCGGTCGTCGCCCTGTACGGCGGCGTCGACTACGTGAAGCACTACGTCGACAACGCCACCCGGCGCGACTACCAGGCCGGCTCGACCTTCAAGGCGATCGCGCTGGCCGCCGCCTTCGAGAACAACGCCAAGACCCAGGAGGGTCGCACCGTCACCCCGCGCACGGTGTACGACGGCACCAGCGGCCGGAAGGTCCGCGGCGGCAAGGGCACCCCGTACGCGCCGCCGAACGAGGGCGACAAGAGCTACGGCCAGATCACCCTCCAGCAGGCCACCGACTGGTCGGTCAACTCGGCGTTCGCGCAGCTCGCGCAGGACACCGGGCTCCAGAAGGTCAAGGACACCGCCGTCGCGATGGGCCTGCCCGGCAACACCCCGGGCCTCGACCCGGTGCCGTCCATCCCGCTGGGCGCGGCCACCCCGAGCGTGCTCGACATGGCGGGCGTGTACGCCACGCTGGACAACGGCGGCAAGCAGATCACCCCGTGGCTGGTGCAGTCGGTGGACCGCGAGGGCGAGAACGTCGCGCTGCCCGCGCACAAGACCACCCAGGCGATCAGCGAGGACACCGCCAACCAGGTCACCTCGATGCTCCAGGGCGTGGTGAGCGACCCGGGCGGCACCGGCTGGCGGGCCAAGGGCCTCGGCCGCCCGGTGGCGGGCAAGACCGGCACCACCGACGACCAGAAGTCGGTCTGGTTCGTGGGCTACACCCCCGAGCTGGTCACCTCGGTCGCCCTGTTCGGCCAGGACCCGGGCAACGGATCCCAGGTCAGCCTGAGCGGCGTCGGCGGCATCGACGGCGCGGCCGGCGGCCAGTTCCCGGCCCAGATCTGGACGAGCTACATGAAGTCCGCGCTCAAGGGCCAGCCGGTCAGCGACTTCGCCACCCCGGCGGGCGGCGACTCCTCGGGCGCCACCGACCTGCCGACCGCCCCGAGCACGCCGAGCAGCACCCCGTCGACGGGCGCCCCCAGCGGCGCTCCGAGCACCGGCCCCACCACGGCGCCGGGCGACGGCTCGGGCTCGACCCCGTCGGGCGGCACCGACGGCGGCGCGACCACCGCGCCGACGGCCCCGCCGACCAGCCAGCCCACCACCCAGCCCACCCGGCCGCCCCGGCCCACCTCGAAGCCGACGCAGACCACCCAGCCGACCGCGCCCCCGACCAGCCAGCCGACCGGCCAGCCCACGGGCGGGACGGGCGGGACGGACGCGCTCACGGGGGCGGGCGCCTCGTCCCGGTCCGGGGGCTGACGGGGGTCCGTTCACCCCGGCCCGTTCACTCGGCCCCGGCCGCCCGCTCTCAGCTGAGACCGGGCGGCCGGGGCCGAGTGATTTCGCCGCTGCGTACGGTGAAGGGCAGGACCGAATGACGGAATGGCGCCTTACCCGATCATTGGTATGACTGTCACAATGCGGCCGTGCACAGATCAACGGCCTCGCCCACCCTCCCTTCGGGCAGAACCCTCGGCCTCGGCCTCGCGCTCGTCTCCGCCTTCGCCTTCGGCGGCTCCGGCACCGCGGCCAAGCCGCTGATAGAGGCCGGACTCTCCCCCCTGCACGTGGTGTGGCTCCGCGTCACCGGGGCGGCGGTGGCACTCCTCCCGATCGCCTACCGGCACCGGGACGCCGTCCTGCGCCGCCCCGGCCTGCTGCTCGGCTTCGGCCTGCTCGCCGTGGCGGGCGTCCAGGCCTGCTACTTCGCGGCGATCTCCCGCATCCCGGTCGGCGTCGCCCTGCTCATCGAGTACCTCGGCCCGCCGCTGCTGATCGGCTACGTCAAGTTCGTCCAGCGCAAGCCGATCACCCGCGGCGCGGCCATCGGCGCCGGCGTCGCGGTGGCCGGGCTGGCCTGCGTGGTCGAGGTCTGGAACGGTCTGAGCTTCGACGCGCTGGGCGTGCTGTTCGCCCTCGGCGCGGCCTTCTGCCAGGTCGGCTACTTCGTGCTCGCCGACGCCGGCCGGCACGGCGACCGCCCGGTCGACCCGCTCGCCGTCAGCGCGTTCGGGCTGCTCGTCGGCGCGGTGCTGCTCACCGTCCTCACCCGGCCGTGGCAGGCCGACTGGAGCCGGCTCGGCGGGTCGGTGGTGATGAACGGGCACACCCTGCCCGCGTTCGTCCCGGCCGCGTGGATGGTCCTGATCGCGACCGTGCTCGCCTACCTGACCGGGGTGATCTCGGTCGGCTACCTCTCGCCGCCGATCGCCGGGGTGGTCGCCAACCTGGAGGCCGTGGTCGCCACCGTGACGGCCTGGGTGCTGCTCGGCGAGCACCTCGGGGTGCCGCAGATCGCGGGCGGCCTGCTGGTGCTGACCGGCGCCTTCGCGGCGCAGGCGAGCAAGCCCGCGGAGGTGGGTTCGGGGGCTGGGACGGGCTCGGGAGCGGGCTCGGGCTCGGGAGCGGGCTCGGGCTCGGGAGCGGGCTCGGGAGCGGGCTCGGGCTCGGGAGCGGGCTCGGGCTCGGGTTCAGACGCGGGGGCCGACGGCCCTGGAGCCGCCGGGCCCGGGGCCCCCGACCGGGTGGCCGCCGAGCGCGGGATCAGCGGCCGGTCCAGCCGAACCAGTCGAGGTGACTGAGCGGCCACACGACGGCCGACACCGGGCCGACCACGTTGTCCACCGGCACGGCGCCGCCGCCCTGGCCGTGCTGGTGGTACCGGGAGTCCGCGGAGTCGCTGCGGTGGTCGCCCTCGACCCAGACGTAGCCCGAGGGCACCTTCACCGGCCCGAAGTCCAGCCCGGCGCAGGAGCCGTCCCCGGGGTGCAGGTACGGCTCGTCGACCTTCCGCCCGTCGACGGTCAGCGTGGTGCCCTCGCACTGCACGGTCTGGCCGCCGGTCGCGATGACCCGCTTGACCAGGTAGTTGTCGTCCTTCGGCGGCACCAGGCCGACGAAGCTGAGCACCGAGCTCACGGCGTTGGTGACCGGGTTCGGGTCGGTCGGCTGCGGCGGCAGCCAGCCCCCCGGGTCCTTGAACACCACCGGCTGCCCCGGCTCCGGCTCCCAGCCGGTCAGCGGCGCCAGCTTGTTCACGCCGACCCGGTCGCCGATCCGCAGGGTGTTCTCCATCGAGCCGGACGGGATGGTGAACACCTGGAACAGGCAGGTCTTGATCAGCAGCGCGACCACCAGGCCGACCGCCGCCATCACCGGCAGCTCGATCCACCACGGCCGGGGACGCCGGCCCGCGCGGCGGTCCGTACGGCCGCGCGAACCGCGCGCCCGACGGCGGGCCTCGGCGCGGCCACCGGACACCTCGTGGACGTTCGACGCGGAGCCGCTGGGGGCTCCGGCCCCGCTGGGCGTTTCGGGCAGGTTCACCGCCATCGTCGCTGCTCCACCTCTCCGGCTGGGGAAACCTGCACGCTACGCCAACCGTGGAGCCTGACGAAATCGGTCATTTAGCCGCCGCCGACATCGCCGGGTGTCCCGGAGGAGCCCCGGGGGTCGCACCGGGGATCACCGGGGGTCACCTGGGAACGGCCGGGAACGACCGGGGCCCGCTGCCGGCGGTCCGCTCCGTCTCCGTCTCCGGGTGGGGTGCGGGCTTCGGGCGCGGGGGCCTCCGGCCTCCGGGCGTGCGGGCTCCGGCCCGGTCAGGCGCGGGCGATGGCCTCGTGGTGGCGGATGACCTCGGCGATGATGAAGTTCAGGAACTTCTCCGCGAAGACCGGGTCCAGCTTCGCCCCCGCCGCCAGCTCCCGCAGCCGCTTGATCTGGTCCCGCTCGCGCGCCGGGTCGGCCGGCGGCAGCTTGTGCTCAGCCTTGAGTCGGCCGACCCGCTGTGTCGCCTTGAAGCGCTCGGCCAGCATGTGGACCACCGCGGCGTCGATGTTGTCGATGCTCTCGCGCAGGCTGGTCAGCTCGGCCCGTACGGCGTCGTCGATCCCCTGGGGCAGAGCGGCGTCGGGGGTCGTGGAGTGGTCCGTCATCGGGGCGGCTCCCGGTGTCTGGAGTGGGCGCCCGACCGTACGCCGGCCGGGCTCGGGCCCGGGCAAATCTAACAGGGCCCCCGCTCCGGCCCCGCACCGTCGGACGGAACCGTCCACGATCCGGACAGTGCCCCGGAGCCGCCCGCCGGCACCGCGCACCGCCTCCCCGCTGCGGCGTGACACGCCGGAGCGGGGAGGCCCCTGCCCGTAGGCTGGGGCACGCATGACCGGAAGTGACCGCTCGAACACTCTCCCTCAGCACTGGAGGAACCGATCGTGGCAACCACCCGCACCGCCCGTACGGCCTGGGAGGGCAACCTCGTCGCCGGCCAGGGCCAGGTGACCTTCGAATCGTCCGGCATCGGCACGTACCCGGTGTCCTGGCCGTCCCGCGCCGAGCAGGCCAACGGCAAGACCAGCCCGGAGGAGCTCATCGCCGGCGCCCACTCGGCGTGCTTCTCGATGGCCCTCTCCCACGGCCTCACCGGCGCCGGCACCCCGCCCACCACGCTGGAGACCCAGGCCGACGTCACCTTCCAGCCGGGCGAGGGCATCACCGGCATCCACCTGACCGTCACCGGCACGGTGCCGGGCCTGGACGAGGCGGGCTTCGTCAAGGCCGCCGAGGACGCCAAGGCCAACTGCCCGGTCAGCCAGGCCCTGACCGGCACCACCATCACCCTCACCGCCAAGCTGGCCTGAACCGCACCCCTCTTCTTCTCTTCTTCTTCACCGCGCCCCTCGGGGACCGGCCGGCGTCCGGCTCCCGGCCGGTGTCCGGCCCGCGGTCGGCGCGCGACCGGTCCGCGTCCGGCGCACGGTCGGCGCCCAGGGGCGCGGCTTCAGCGCACGCGCCCCTGGCGCACATCATGTGATGTGCACCGGGGGCGTCTGCACGTACCGCCATTCATGATCACAAAGCGGGCGAATCACCCTGGCGGCGGTCACCGCGTGTTGCCGTCGCGGCCTATGATCGGCCGCAGCGCCCTGTCCTTCAGGCGGGTCCCCGCGCACCGGCGCCCCACGACGGGCGGCCCCGCAGCGGACCGACTCCGAGGACCACGACAGAGTGCGGAGCCGACCGCCGGGTCCCGACTGGCCGGCCGGACATCGTCAAGCGTCAGCAGCGGACGGGAGCATGCCGTGCCGGGCCAGAACGAGGGGGCCGACGCACACCACCCGGGCGGGCGGCACGAGGAGTCACCGTGCCACCGCCACCTCGCCTCTCCGGTCCTGGAACCGGTCCTCGATCCGGCCCTTGAACCGACCCTGGGACCCACCGCCGGATCAGCCGTCGGACCTGTCGTCGGATCGACCGGCGGAACGGGCGGCGGGCCCGTCTCCGGATCCGTCACCGGGCCGGCCGCGGGGCCCGTCACCTCCTTCACCGCCTGCGGGACGCTGACCGAGCCGGAGCCGCTGCTCTGCCCCACCTGCGCGGCCCCGCTCAGCGGCGACGCCCGCCGGGAGCGGGGGCTCACCCGTGGCAGCGGCCGGGAGAGCATCGACACCGACCGGCTGCTGGCGGCGCTGCGGGCCAGCGAGTCCCGGTTCCGGGCCGCCTTCTGCGACGCCGTCATCGGCATGGCCCTGATCGATGCCGAGGACCGGATCATCGAGGTCAACCCCGCCTTCGCCGCCCTGATCGGACAGGGCGTCGGCGACCTGGTCCGCACCCACCTGCACGAGATCATCGACCCGGAGGGCATGCCGGACCGGCTCTTCTCCGAACTCGTCCGCGGCGAGCGGGAACGGTTCCGCGTGGAGAAGCAGCTCAAGCACCGCGAGGGCCACACGGTCTGGAGCAAGGTCACCGTCTCGCTGATCCGGGACGGCGCCGGGGACCCCCTCTACACCCTCGCGCTGGTCGAGGACATCACCGAGCAGCGCCGGCTCGGCGACCGGCTGGAGTACCAGGCCCTGCACGACCCGCTGACCCGGCTGCCCAACCGGACCTACTTCTTCGAGCGGCTCGACGCCGCCTGCCTCGCGCCGGCCGACCAGCCGGGCCCGGTCGGCGCCCCGGACGAACGCCGGGTCGGGGTCTGCTACCTGGACCTCGACGGCTTCGCGGCGATCAACGAGGCGCTCGGCCACCACATCGGCGACCAGCTGCTGATCGCCGTCGCCACCCGGCTGCGGCGCGGGTTCGACGGGCGCGACACCCACCTGGTGGCCCGGATGGGCGGCGACGAGTTCGCCGTGCTGGTCACCGACAGCCTGGGCAGCGAGCAGCTGACCGAACTGGCCGCCCGGATCCTGGAGGTGCTGGAACGTCCCTTCGACGTCGCCGGGCACCGGCTGGTGGTCACCGCCAGCGTCGGCGTGGTCGAGCGGTCCGTGCACGAGACCACCTCGACCGACCTGGTCAAGGACGCCGACGCCACGCTCTACTGGTCCAAGGCCGACGGCCGCGCCCGCTGGACCCTCTACGACCCGGACCGCGGCGCCCACCAGCTCACCCGGCAGCTGCTCGCCACCGCGCTCCGCCCGGCCCTGGAACGCGGCGAGTTCGCGATCGAGTACCAGCCGCTGGTCGGCCTGGCCGACGGCACCGTGCACGGCGCGGAGGCGCTGGTCCGCTGGCGCCACCCCCGCTACGGGACGCTCTCCCCGGACCGCTTCATCCCGCTCGCCGAGGAGACCGGCGCGATCGTGCCGCTCGGGACCTGGGTACTGGAGGAGTCCTGCCGCCAGGCCCGGCAGTGGCTCGCCGAGTTCCCCGAGACCGAGACCTTCGTGAGCGTCAACCTCGCCGCCCGCCAGATCTGGGACTCCGACATCGTCGCCGACGTCGCCCGGGCCCTCGAACGCACCGGCCTGCCGGCCCGACTGCTCCAACTGGAGATCACCGAGAGCGCCCTGCTCGGCCCCGGCGGCCGGCCCCTCCAGGCCCTCCAGGCGCTCGCCGACATGGGCGTGCGGATCGCGATCGACGACTTCGGCACCGGCTACTCCAACCTGGCCTACCTCTCCCGGCTGCCGGTGCACGTGCTCAAACTCGACGGCACCTTCATCGAGGGCTTCCGCGAGCCCTCCCCGACGGACCGGCCCGGACGCCCGGAACTCGGCTCCCGCCGCAGCGACGCGGACGAGCAGATCGTCGGCGCGATGGTGCAGCTCGCCCACACCCTCGGCCTGACCGTCACCGCCGAGGGCATCGAGAGCGCCGCCCAGGCCGAACGCCTGCGGCTGACCGGCTGCGACACCGCCCAGGGCTGGTACTTCGCCCGCCCCGGCGAGGCCGAACTCGTCGCGGCCATACTCCGCGACGGCCGCCCCGCCCTACAGGGCCGCTAGCCGCAGGGTCGGGCCGGAACGAGACGGGGCCTGGGCCGGCGCCCGCCCAGGGCCGGTACTTCGCCCGCCCCCGGCGAAACCGAACCGGCCGCAGTGAGCAACAGCCGAGGGCCGGCGGGCCGACGGCTCGGTCCGCCCGGCCCGCGGTGGTGTGGCCCACCACCGCGTGGCGCTCGGCCCGCGCCCCGGCTGGCCCGGGGCGCGGCGTCGGGCCTCCCGGCGGCGGTCACGGCCGTGGCAGGACCGCAGGCCGCCAGTCCCGGCGGCCGGTCTCGCCACAGCCGTCAGGCCGCAGCCGTCACGCCGTCGCCGTCAGGCCGTACGCCTCGGCGATCAGGCCGTACGAGCGGAGCCGGGCCTCGTGGCCGTGGATGTGGGAGGTGACCATCAGCTCGTCCACGCCGGTCCGCTTGCGCAGGGCCTCCAGCCCGTCGGCGACCCGGCCCGGGTCGCCGAGCACGACGTTGTCGAGCCAGCTGTCGATGAAGTCGGCCTCGACCGGGCTGTACGGGTACTCCTCGGCCTCCTGCGGGGTGGGGATCGGGCCGGGGTTGCCGCGCCGCAGGCGGAGCATGCCGAGGGCCGCGGAGCGGGCGAGGCGCCGGGCCGAGGGCTCGTCGTCGGCGGCGACCGCGCTCACGCCGATCAGCGCGTACGGCTCGGCGAGCACGGCGGAGGGGCGGAAGGACGAGCGGTAGAGGTCCAGCGCCGGGACGGTGTTGGCGCTGCTGAAGTGGTGGGCGAAGGCGAACGGGAGGCCGAGGCGGCCCGCCAGCTGGGCGCTGAAGCCGGAGGAGCCGAGCAGCCAGACCGGCGGGCGGCCCTCGCCCTTGGGGACGGCCGTCAGCCGGGCGTACGGGTGGCCGTCCGGGAAGTCTCCGTCGAGGAAGTGGGTCAGCTCGGCGAGCTGCTGCGGGAAGTCGTCCGCGCCTTCGGCGAGGCCGCGGCGCAGCGCCCGGGCGGTGGCCTGGTCGGTGCCGGGGGCGCGGCCGAGTCCGAGGTCGATCCGCCCGGGGTGCAGGGCTTCCAGCAGGCCGAACTGCTCGGCGATGGCCAGCGGGGCGTGGTTGGGGAGCATGACGCCGCCGGAGCCGAGCCGCAGCGTGGTGGTGTTGGCCCCGAGGTGGGCGAGCAGGACGGCGGGGGTGGAGCTGGCCACTCCGGGCATGCCGTGGTGCTCGGCCACCCAGAAGCGGTGGTAGCCCCACTGTTCGGCCCGGCGGGCCAGTTCGGTGGTGGCGGCGAGGGCCTCGGCGGGCGTGTGGCCGACGCCGACCGTGGCCAGGTCGAGGATGGAGAGCGGGGCGGGTGCCGTTCCCCGGGCGGTGCCCCGGATTGCCGTGTCGGCCGCCGGTTCGGCTCCGTGCTCCTGCTGGTCCTCGGTGGTCATCCCGTCCGCCCTCCTGGCTGCCGTCCTTGTGCCGGCCGTCGTGGCCGGCCGCGCGGGCCCGGGTGGTCCGCCGGTCGCTGTCGCCGACCGGGGTCAACCACGGCCGGGGGCTCGCTGTTCCCGCCTCGGGGATGTCGTCCGGCCACGGTCCGAGTGGGTTTCGGCCATTTCGCACGGGCGTCCGACCGACCGTTCGGCTGACGGAGAGCCAGTGGGCGAACACGGCTGGCGACTTCCCGCCAGCGCCGGAAGTCGCCAGCCCGGGCCCTCGCGACCGGGGGCCGGCGTCCGGCAGGCTTGGGCCCAGAGGCGGACCGCCGGAGCGGGATCCGCACTCCACCAGCAAGATCGTCGGGCTGGACCAGCACCGGACGATCACTGCGAGCCCTCGGCGCGGCACCCCGCCCCGGGGGCTCGTTCGGTTTCGGCGGCCCTCCGCCGCCCGGGCACCCCTCACCCCGGCCGACCCGGACATACGGCCCGGACGCACGGCCCGCAGCCTCGGGGCACGGCCGGAATCAGCACTCGTGATCCATGCCATACCGGGGTGCTTCATGGCATGAAAAGTCGAGGCGCTAGCGTTGACCCCTGCAGCCACCTGCTCCCCCGGGAGGCACGGAGGGAGTAAAGGGTCTTGAACTTCGTGGCCGCGATCGGATCCTCGTGGATCTGCGCGCTGGCGCTCGTCGCCGTGCTCGGGGACGCCCTCCTGCCGTTCATCCCCAGCGGGACGCTGGTCATCCTGGCCGTGCTCAAGACCTCGCAGATCAACGGCGCGCCCCTGATGCTCGGACTGGGCGTGGCGGTGGCCTCCTTCCTGGGCGACCTCCTGCTGCTGAACCTGGCCCGGCGCGGCGCCCCGGTGCTGCACCGCCGACTCGCCCGGCGCCCGAAACTGGCGGCCAGCGTGACCCGGGTCCAGGAGGCCCTGATCGAACGCCCCCACGGAGCGGCCGCCGCGATGGTGGTGGTCGCCCGGTTCGTCCCGGCCGGCCGGACCGTCCTCGACCTGGCCATCGGCCACTCCCCCGCCCATCCGCACCGGTTCCTGCACTGGTCGGCACTGGCGGCACTGGTCTGGGCCGCCTACATCGTGACGCTGGGCTGGCTGAACAGCCACTGGTTCAACACCGCCTGGCTGAGCCTCGTGGTCTCCTGCGCGGCGGCCACCGCCATCAGCACCGCGATCGCGCGCATGGTGCGCCGCACCCGGCGACTCGCCGCGCTCTGACGGCCCGCCCGGCCGCCCCCCTTCTCTCCCTCCTTTCCCCTCCCGCCCGGCCCACCCGGAGCGGCCCCATAGCGGGCTTCGGGCCGCCCGGCCCAGCAAGGGGCAAAAGTTTTCCCAAAAGGGCGACCAACCGGGCCGAACGCTGACGAACTCCGGCGGGGAGCGGACCGACCGGCGGTAGCGTACTGACCGGACCGCACGGGGCGGGAAGCGTCACAGGACGGCAACAGTCGAGGCATCCCCGCAGCCCAGCCGTACGCGCCCGGCGTGTTGAGAGTCGTCAGCGCTCGGCGACCTTGGTGGCCGCTGCGGCGACATGACATGCTAACGGCGGAATATTCATCAATTGCCCGATTTGACCGGTGCGGCCGCGGGCCGCCCTCACCACCGGTATCGGCACCCAGGGGAGACCATGACCAGCATCTCGCGCAGGACGGTGCTCAGCGCA
Source organism: Kitasatospora sp. NPDC001225 (assembly GCF_053597855.1). NCBI lineage: Bacteria > Bacillati > Actinomycetota > Actinomycetes > Kitasatosporales > Streptomycetaceae > Kitasatospora > Kitasatospora sp. NPDC001225. Next base: position 25,189 of record NZ_JBSFJC010000035.1, on the reverse strand, counting down.
ACCGCCGCGACCGCGGCCCTCGGCGCGGTCGCGGCCTGCTCCAGCGGCGGGTCCGGCTCGGGCCAGGGCTCCCCCTCCCCCGGCCCCGGCGGCGCGAGCACCACCCAGGGCGGCAGCGGCGACCCCACCCAGGCGGTGGTGCCCAAGGGCACCCCGATCGGCGACGGTTCCAACGCGGACACCGGCCCGCAGCCGAACCAGCCCAAGCCCGAGAAGCTCAAGCCGGGCGAGCGGCCGCCCCAGTTCGTGGTCTTCTCCTGGGACGGCGCCGGCGGCACCGAGGACGGCCAGTTCCCCCGCTTCCTGAAGCTGGCGGAGCAGCACAAGGCCACGATGACCTTCTTCCTCTCGGGCATCTACGCCCTGCCCAAGGGCAAGGCGGACCTCTACCACCCGCCGAAGCACTCGGTCGGCGCCTCCGACATCCCGTACCTGTCGGACGGCGCGGTGAAGAGCACGCTCAAGCTCGTCAGCCAGGCCTGGCTGGCCGGGCACGAGATCGGCACCCACTTCAACGGGCACTTCTGCTCCAGCCGTCCGGACAAGAACGGGGTCAACGTGTGGACCCCGGAGGACTGGCAGAGCGAGATCGACCAGGCGATCGGCTTCGTCACCCAGTGGCGGACCAACACCGGTTTCACCGATGTCGACCCGCTCCCCTTCGACTACAAGAAGGAGCTGATCGGCGGCCGCACCCCGTGCCTGGAGGGCCAGAAGGCTCTGCTGCCGACCATCGCCAAGCTGGGCTGGAAGTACGACGCCAGTTCCTCGGGCGGCCTGCAGATATGGCCGCAGAAGGTGCAGGACGGCAAGGTCTGGGACTTCCCGCTGCAGTCCATCCCGTTCCCCGGGCACACCTTCCAAGTCCTGTCGATGGACTACAACATCCTGGCCAACCAGTCCGCCGGCAGCACCAAGGGCGACCCGGCCAAGTACGGCGACTGGCGCACCCAGGCCACCAACTCCTACCTGGCGGGCTTCGAGCGCGCGTACAACGGCAACCGCGCGCCGTTCTTCGTCGGCAACCACTTCGAGCAGTGGAACGGCGGCATCTACATGGACGCCGTCGAGGAGACCCTCAAGACCATCGCGGGCAAGCCCGACGTCCGGCTGGTCTCCTTCAAGCAGCTCGTCGAGTGGCTGGAGGTGCAGGACCAGTCCACCCTGCGCAAGCTGCGCTCGCTCAACGTCGGCCAGGCGCCGGCGGGCGGCTGGGAGAGCTTCCTCGGCACGGCGGGCTGACCCGCCGGGGAACGGCGGGACGGGGCACCGGCGGCGGCCGGCGGGGGTGCGGCCCCCGCCGGCCGTCGGCGTTCCGGTCTGCGTCCTGATCGGTTCCCGGTCGGCGTTCCGGGGCGGACCGGCTACCCGGCGGTGAGGGCGTCCGCGAGCAGGATGCGGACGATGCGGTCCGCCCCGGCCTCGCCCCAGAGGATCGAGTAGTGGTTGGTGTCCGGCACCGGCGAGGCCGGAACCCGCTCCGGGTCCAGTCCGGCCAGCCCGATCCGCTCGTGGTCGTAGAGGCCCTGCGGCTCGTCGAACAGGCCGCGCTCGGCCCAGATCAGGTCGGCCGGGCAGGGCAGCCGGTGCACGGCGGCGGCCGCGTCCTCGTCCAGCAGGACCTGGGCGCCGTCGTCCTGCACGGCCTCCAGCACGCAGGAGGAGCGCAGTTCGGGCTCCGCGCCGACCAGGTCGCGCTGGGTGTAGGCGTCGATCCCCTCGGTCCACTCGCCGGCGAAGGCGGGGTGCCCGCGCCAGAACTCCCGGTAGGCCTCCCGGTCCGGGAAGGTCGTGGACAGCCGGGCCAGCGCGGGGCCGAGCACCGCGGCCAGGGCGTCCTCCTCGCGGACGCCCTGCGGCAGCGGGAAGGTCACCGCCCCGTCGACCAGCAGGACGCGGCGGACCAGGTCGGGGTGCCGGACGGCGGCCAGGGCGGTGACCCAGGCCCCCATCGAGTGGCCGACCACCGTGACGGGCCCCGAGCCGAGCGCGCCGATCAGCGCGGCCACGTCGTCGGCGTGCCGGGCCAGTCCGTACGGTCCGGTGACCGAGCGGCTGGCGCCGCGGCCCCGCAGGTCGGGCGCGAGCAGGGTGACCCGGCCGGCGAGCCGGCGGGCGACCTCGTACCAGGCGAGGCCGTTGGCGGTGATGCCGTGCACCGCCACGACCGTCGGGGCCTGCGGGTCCTCGGCGGGCCAGCGCAGGACGGCCAGGTCCCCACCGGGCACGGGGACGGTCAACTCCTCGGGCTTCAGCGGCGACTGGCTCACGCGGGGGTACCTCCGGTGGGGTGGGCGGTTCCGGGGCCGGCCGGCGCCGGGGCGGAACGGCCGGTGCGGGCGGATCGGATGCGGGCAGGCAGTCTAGCCAGGCCGCCGGGCAGCAGGTAGACCACGGCGACGAACAGGGCGCCCAGCAGGAACAGGGGTTGGGAGAGCGGCACGCGCAGCACCGCCGGAAGGTCGGCGACGGCCGACGAGTTGGCGAGGTCGCCGAGCCGGTGGCTCGCCCAGGTGTAGAGGACACCGCCGAGCAGCGGCCCCCAGCGGGTGCCGGAGCCGCCGAGGACGACCATGACCAGGAGCGCGAGCGTGGCGTCCGAGGTGGCGGCCTGCGGAGTGGCGCCACCGGTCAGCAGCAGGTAGACCACCCCGCCCAGCCCGGCGAGTCCGCCGGCCAGCACGAAGGCGACCAACTTGTAGCCGTACGGCCGCAGTCCGAGCACCTCGACCCGGCGCTCGTTCTCCTTGATGCCCTCCCAGACCCGGCCGATCGGGGACTTGACGGCCCAGTGGACCGCGGCGACCGTCAGCACCAGGTAGCCGACGGCGATCCAGTAGAGGTTGGCGGTGTTCTCGATCCCGAGCAGGCCGGAGGGCAGCAGGTCGGCCGGGGCGGACCGGCCCTCCTCGCCACCGGTGGCGCCACCGGGGTTGCGCTGGACGAGGATCGAGCCGGCCTGGGCGAAGGCGAGGGTGACCATGGAGAAGCCGATGCCGGTGACGCGCAGGCTGACCGAGCCGAGCAGCAGGGCCAGCAGGACGGAGCAGGAGACGCCGAACACCGCGGCGGCGGCGAACGGCAGTCGCAGCTCCAGCATGCCGAGGTCGGTGGCGTAGAGGCCGGTCGCGAAGTAGAGCGCGTGGCCGAAGGAGAGCAGTCCGGTCCGACCGAGCAGGAGGTCGTAACCGGTGGCGAGCCCGCCGTAGAGGAGGCACAGGGCGAGCAGTTGGAGGCTTCCGGGGCTGCCGAGCGGGCCGTCGAGCAGTCCCGGGATGGGAAGCGCACTGTATGGGGCGACAAGGAGCGTGATCAGCAGAGCGATCGGCCACCAGCGTAGCGCTCTGTGCGCGCCAGTCCAGCGATTAGTGACTGGATCACCCGTTCGAGGGATGGCGCCGAACTCGGCCCTGTGTTCACAATGGGTCTCGGCAAGGCCGGTGTCAGTCCCCCTTGCCACAGTGGCGGTGTCGGTGGAGCTGGTGTCAGTCCCCTCTGCTGACATGGTGGTCACGGCAGGGCTGGTGTCAGTCCCCCCTGCCGGAGCGGCGGCGCTGCGGCCGGCCGCGGGGCCACCGGTGCTCGTGATCGGTGTTTCGGCGCTCACGCGAGCCTCCCGGTGAGTCCACGGGGTCGGACGAGAAGCAGCACGGCGAGCAGGACGACGACCGAGAGGTCGCCGAGCCCGGCGCCGGTGTAGTAGTTGGCGAACTGCTGGACGAGGCCGACGCCCACCGAGGCGACGGCGGCTCCGGTCACGGAGCCCATGCCGCCCATCACCACGACGACGAAGGCGAAGATGAGCAGGCCGGTCCCCTGGCCGGGATTGACCGAACCGAAGTAGAGGCCGCCGAGGGCGCCACCGAGTGCGGCGGCCGCCCCGCCGAGGGCGAAGACGAGGGTGAACGCCTTCCGGACGTCGATGCCGAGCGCCGTGACCATCGCCCGGTCCTCGACGCCGGCCCGGACGATCAGCCCGTAGCGGGTGCGGGCGAGGAACAACCGAAGAGCGAGCAGCAGCAGGGCGGCGGCGGCCACCAGCACGAAGCGGTTGACCGGGACGGTCGCCCCGAGCACGTGCCAGGTGCCGGACAGCAGCTCCGGCTGCGGGAAGGGGCGGGAGTCCGCGCCCCAGATCCCCATCAGCAGGGCGGGTACGGCGAGCCCGACCCCGACGGTGGCAAGGATCTGGTCGCGCGGCCGGCTGTAGAGCGGCCGGATCAGGAAGAGCTCCAGCAGGACGGCGGCGGCCGTTCCGGCCAGGGTGCCGAACGGCACCGCGAGCCAGAAGGAGAGACCAGCCTCGGCACCGGCCCACCAGGTGGCGTAGGCGCCGATCGAGAGCAGGGCGCCGTGCGCGAAGTTGAGCACGTCCATCAGACCGAAGATCAGCGACAGACCGGAGGCGACCAGGAAGTACAGCGCACCGAGACCGAGTCCGGTACAGAAAAGGAGGACGACAGTGTCCATCAGGGCTTCACCTCGGCGGTGACGACAGGGGCGGCCGGGGAGGCCGGGGCGGCGGCGGGCCGGGGCCCGCCGGCGAGCGGGTGACGGGAGCCGACGCCGAGCAGGCGGCGGGCGGCCTCCTCGTCGGCCAACAGCTCGGCGGTGTCTCCGCGGTGGGCGGTACGGCCGTCGGCCAGGACAGCGCAGGTGCCGGCCAGCCGGCGGACGAGGGCGAGGTTCTGCTCGACCAGGAGGACGGGCACGGCCTCGGCCGCACGCGCCAGCACCTCGGCCACCTCGGCGACGATCTTCGGGGCCAGGCCCTTGGTGGGCTCGTCGGCGATGATCAACCGGTTGCGGTTGAGCAGCGTCCGGCCGATCGCCACCATCTGCTGCTGGCCGCCGGAGAGCGTCCCGGCCAATTGCCCGGCCCGCTGCTTGAGTTCGGGGAAGAGCTCATGGACGAGTGCGTAGTTGGGCTCACCGGCCTCGCCGCCGCTCCCATTCCCGCTTCCGGCAGCGCGCTCGGCGAGGCGGAGGTTCTCGGCGACCGTGAGGCCGGCGAAGATCCCCCGGTCCTCGGGCGCGTAGCCGATGCCATGACGAACGACCAGATGCGTGGGAAGGGAGGAGAGTTCGGAGCCGGACAGCCGGATGCTTCCGGTGCGCGGCACCAGGCCCATGACGGCCTTGACGGTGGTGGTCTTCCCGGCGCCGTTGCGGCCGAGGAGCGCGGTCACCCCGACGGGGGCCACGTCGAAGTCGACGCCGTGCAGGATGTGCAGCCCGTCGATGACCACCCGCAGATCGCGGACGGAGAGGAGGGGTTCGGCAGCGGACGACGGCAAGGACGCGGACGACGGAGAGGAGGCGGAGTGCGCCGAAGGAGCGGGGCGCTGAGCGGAGAACGGAGAGGAGGTCACAACGCCTCACCCAGGTAGGCCTGTTGCACGGTCGGGTCGGCCATCACGGCCTCGGGGGTGTCCAGGGCGAGCAGCGTGCCGTGGTGCATCACCGCGAGCCGGTCGGCGAGGCCGAGCAGGACGTCCATGTGGTGCTCGACCATCAGGACGGTCCGGCCCAGGTCACGGTGTACGGAACGGATCAGCTCGGTGAGGGCCGGCACCTCCTCCGCACTGACTCCGGCCATCGGCTCGTCCAGCAGGATCAGCCGGGGCTCCGAGACCAGCAGGACGGCCAGCTCCAGCTTGCGCTTCTCCCCGTGCGAGAGCGCACTGGCCAGGGTGTCCGCGCGGTGGGTGAGATCGGTGCGTTCCAGGGTGTCGGCCAGCTGCTGCTCGTAGCGGTCGGCGCGGCGCCAGAGCCGGTACGAGGCACCCGGCCCGGCCGCCGCCTGGGCGGCCAGGCGGACGTGGTCGGCGACGGTCATCCCCGGCCAGAGGGAGGAGGTCTGGAAGGTGCGGCCGAGCCCGCGGCGGGCCCTGGCGTGCACCGTCTCGGCGGTGATGTCCGCGCCGTCGAGGTGGAGGCTGCCGTGGGTCGCCGGGTAGATGCCCGAGATCAGGTTGAAGAGGGAGGTCTTGCCGGCGCCGTTGGGCCCGATGAAGGCGATGAACTCGCCTTCGCCGACCGAGAAGGAGACGTCCTCGACGATCGGCACGCCGCGGACGGCCCAGCCGAGCCCGTCCAGACGCAGCACCGGAGAGGAGGACGCGGAGGACCGCGCGGACGAGGTGGACGCGGCGGAGGCAGCCGAGGAGGCGGAAGGAGTCGACGTGGTGCGGGCGGGCATCGGGATCAGCCCGCCATCGGGGTGACCGGGGGTGCCGCCTCGTCCGCGGTCAGGGTCTTCTCCACCGAGGGCTTGGCGGCGGCACCGCTGCCGGTCAGCCGCACCTGGAACATCGGCTGGAGCAGGGCGTGGTCCTCGGCGCGGACCGTGGTCTTCCCCTTCACGCCGTCGAAGCTCCAGCCCTCCAGGGCCTTGACCAGGGCCGAGGTGTCGTCGGCGGAGCCGTGGTTGGACTCGACGGCGTGCACGATCATCTGGGCGGCGGTGAAGCCGTCCGGGGTGAAGATGTCCGTCTTCCCTCCGGCGGCGGTGACGGCATCGGTCATGGCCTTCTCCACCGGGGTGCCGGCGGCGCCGTCGAAGTAGTGGTTCAGGAAGGAGATCTTCTCGGCGGCCGGGCCGAACAGCGGGTAGGAGGCGGCCAGGTCGAGGCCGGTCACGACCTTGGTGTCGGCGAACACGTCCTGCTGGTTGAGCGCCGTCCACAGGGCCGAGGCGGTGTCGCCGGCCCAGGCGACGAACAGCAGGTCGGGCTTGGCGGTCTTGGCCTGGGTGGCGAAGGGGGTGAGGTCGGTGGCGCTCGGCGGGGCGAGCACCTGGTCGACCGTCGCGCCCTCGGCGCCGAGCAGCGCCTTCACGGCGGCCACGTTGGCCTGGCCGAAGGCGTTGTCCTGGGCGAGCACGGTGACCTTCTTGCCCTTGGCGTCACCGATGAACGAGGCCGCGGTCTTGATGTCCTGGTAGGACTGGCGGCCGGAACGGAAGGTGTACTTGTTCAGACCGGTGGCCTTGTCGGCGGCGGCCGGGCCGCTGATGAAGAGCACCTTGTTCTGGGCGGCGATCGGACCGACCTGGAGGGCCACACCGGAGGCGGTGGAACCGGCCAGCACCTTGTAGCCCTTGCCGATCAGGTCCTTGGCGGCGGACACCGCCTTGGCCGGGTCGCCGGCGTCGTCCTGCTCCTCGAACTCGATCTTGTGCCCGTCGACCGCGCCGGTGCCCTTGGTCGCGTAGCTCAGGCCGGCCTTGAAGCCCTCCAGGTACTGCTTGCCGTAGGCGGCCAGCGGCCCGGTCTTGGAGTACACCAGGCCGACCTTGATCGGGCCCTTCGATCCACCGTCCGCCGCGCTCGTCCCGGCCGTGCCGGCCTTGGCGCAGCCCGAGGCCAGCAGGACGCAGGCCGCGAGGGCGGCGAGCTTCCGGGCCGGGCCGCCGGTCAGGGAGTCGCCCAGGCGAACGCCGGAGGCGGTCCTGGAGGGGTTTGTCGAGCTGCGCATGGTGACCGACTCCTGAAGTGCGGCGGGTGGATGCGGGAACCGTAGGTGTGCGGTGGGAACGGCGACATGTGCCCGGTCGACGTATCAGCCGGTCGGGATGTGGCTCCGGTCGACATACCGTCGGCCCGCCGCCGTCCCCCGGGCGCCCGGGTGTGGCCCGCCGACACGGCTCCGCGCCCACCCATGGGGGTGGCCGCCATGGCTGCGCCCACCCCTGCCCGGTGACGGTGGAGGGGCGCGGAGCCCGTCCGACGGCAGCCAACCCCAGCGGCGTGCCCGACCCCGGTCCGGCCCAGGCAGGACCCCAGCCCGGCCTGGTACGGCCACGGGCTCCGCGCGGCGGCCGAGCCCGCCGGCCGCCCCTCCCACAAGCCCCTCCCACAAGCCCCTCCCATAAGCCCGTCCCACCTGCCCGTCCCACCTTCCCCGGCCGCCGCACCACCCCGGCCGCGCTCCGCCCCTTCCTCTTCCACCCCCTCCGCCCACTCCCTCACGAGGTGACCCCTTGGACAAGGTCCTGGACTCCCCCGCCGACGCCGTCGGGGACGTTCCCGACGGCGCGGTGCTGGCCGTCGGCGGCTTCGGCCTCTGCGGCATCCCCAGCACGCTGATCGGCGCCCTGGTGGACTCCGGCGCCACCGGACTGCGGGTGGTCTCGAACAACTGCGGGGTGGACGACTGGGGGCTGGGCCTGCTGCTGCGGGCGGGCCGGATCGCCCGGATGACCTCCTCGTACGTCGGGGAGAACAAGGAGTTCGCCCGGCAGTACCTCTCCGGCGAGTTGGAGGTCGAGCTGACCCCGCAGGGCACGCTGGCCGAGCGGCTCCGGGCGGGCGGCGCCGGCATCCCGGCGTTCTTCACCCCGGCCGGGGTCGGCACCCAGGTCGAGGAGGGCGGGCTGCCCTGGCGCTACGCGGCCGACGGCTCGGTGGCCCTGGCCTCCCCGCCGAAGGAGGTCCGGGAGTTCGGCGGCCGTCGCTACCTGCTGGAGGAGGCGATCACGGCGGACTTCGCGCTGGTCCGGGCCGAGGTGGCGGACCGGCACGGCAACTGCGTGTTCCACGCCGCCGCCCGGAACTTCAACCCGCTCTGCGCGGCGGCGGGCCGGATCACCCTGGTCGAGGCGGACCGGATCGTCGAACCGGGCGAGCTCCCTCCGGACGCGGTGCACCTGCCCGGGGTGTACGTCGACCGGGTGGTGGCCGCCGACCCCGAGGACCGCCGCATCGAGCGCCGGACCGTCCGCCCCGCACTCCAGGAGGCCTGAGCCGATGCCCACCGAGACCGCAGTCCGCGCCACCACCACCGCCGCCACCGCCCTCGGCACCCCTGCCACCCCCGCCCCCGCCACCACCCCCGCCACCGCTCTCGATCCCCGCAACGCCCTGGCCGCCCGCGCCGCCCGCGAGTTGCGCGACGGCCAGTACGTGAACCTGGGCATCGGCCTGCCGACCCTGATCCCCAACCACCTCCCGCCGGGCGTCGAGGTGGTGCTCCACTCGGAGAACGGCATCCTCGGCGTCGGCCCGTACCCGGAGGAGGGCGCCGAGCACGCCGACCTGATCAACGCCGGGAAGGAGACGGTGACGGTCGCCCCCGGCGCCTCGTACTTCGACTCCGCCTTCTCCTTCGGCATGATCCGGGCCGGGCGGATCGACGTCTCGGTGCTCGGCGCGATGCAGGTGTCGGCCGCCGGGGACCTCGCCAACTGGATGATCCCCGGCAAGATGGTCAAGGGCATGGGCGGCGCGATGGACCTGGTGCACGGGGCCCGTCGGCTGATCGTGGTGATGGAGCACACCGCCCGGGACGGCTCGCCGAAGATCGTCGATGAGCTGTCACTTCCCGCGACGGGACGGGGGGTTGTGGACCGGATCGTCACCGACCTCGCGGTGGTCGACGTGACCCCGGAGGGGCTGCGGGTCGTGGAGACGGCGCCGGGCGTGGACTTCGCCGAGGTCCAGGCCGCGACCGGCGCGCCCCTGCTGCCCCCGCTCTGACCAGCCTGCCTGACCAGCCCGGCCGACCAGCCTGCCTGACCAGCCCGGCCCCGTACGGACGGCCGGATCGCCCCGAGGGGCGGTCCGGCCGTTCCGCTGCCCCCGCCGGCACACGACAGCGACCCCGCGAACGGCTCCACGGGCAACTCCGCAACAGCCCTCCACCACCACCGAGTTCCATGGACCGCCCGGGCCGGAGCGAATTCACCGCATTAGCACCAACGCCCGCCGGATCGGCCGGAAACCGTGGCATCTTCATGCCTGGGCGACGGCGATCTCCCGGACTGGTTGCGATCACCGTTGCGCTCAGGGAGAGTTGAGGCGGCCAAGGATCCCGACGTACCCGGAGGGGAAGCTGGAAAGTGCATCGGGATCCCGGATTCGAGGCCGCCGTACCGACGCACAACCGAACCGGTCGCACACGCCGAATCTGCCGGACGGCCCGGGAACTGCCCGAGAACCGCAGTTCGCCGGGTCTCGTTCCAGCCGGTTCCGGCTGTTCCCAGCTGTTTCCAGCTGATTCCGGCCGGTTCCACCCTGTTCCACCCGGACGGCTCCGAGTCGAGGCAGACCCACGCAAGAGCCGAGCGAGCCGAGTGAACCGAGCGAGCCGCGCAAGGCGCGAACTCCGGGGGGAGCAGCTATGACCACGCCGCCGTTCTCACGACGCAAGGGCGTCGGAACGGCCCACGGGCGAGGTGCCGGGGAGTTGGACGAGGCCGCCCTGCGCGCCCTTCCCATACCCGAAGCCCCTTACGACTACGGCCACTTCAGCCGTCTCGCGGGCCCGGCGTACGACCCGGACGAGGACGACGACCTCGGCGGCGGCGTCTACTGGCCCGAACCGGTCGCACCGCACCCGCCCTCCCCCGGCGGACCGCACGACCCCACCGCATACAGCCCCACCGCATACAGCCCCGCCCCGTACGAGCCGCCCCCCGCGGCCCCCTACCGCGTCCGGTACCGCAGCCTGCTGCGCCGCGAGCCGCACCGGATCCGCGCCGCGCTGCTGCTGATGGCCGCCCCCGTGGTGGAGGCGGTGCTGCTGGTCTGGCTGCTGCTGCCGGAGCACTGGCCCGAGCGGCTGGACGAGACGAACTCCCTGGTGCTGCTCGGCGACAAGGTGATGATCGGCATCATCGCCGTCGTCGAGGTGTTCCGGCTGGTCAACGTCGTCTCCAACACCCACGCCACGCTGGTCGCCCGCGACCCGGTCCCGGTGACGCCGGAGCCCGGCACCCGGGTCGCCTTTCTCACCACCTGCGTGCCGGGCAAGGAGCCGCCGGAGATGGTCCGGGCCACGCTGACGGCGGCGCGGGCCGTCCGGCACAACGGACCGTACGACGTCTGGTTGTTGGACGAGGGAAACGATCCTGCAATGCGGGAGCTCTGCGCCGAGCTGGGCGTGCGCCACTTCACCCGCGCCGGCCGGCCGCACTGGAACCGGCCGAAGGGCCGGTTCCGCGCCGGGACCAAGCACGGCAACTACAACGCCTGGCTCCAGGCCCACGGCGACGACTACGAGTTCTGGGTGTCCGTGGACACCGACCACGTTCCGCTGCCGGACTTCTGCGAGCGGATGCTCGGCTACTTCCGCGACCCCGACGTGGCATTCGTGGTCGGCCCCCAGGTGTACGGGAACTACCGCAGCTCGGGATCGGCCGTCACCAAATTCTCCGAGAGCCAGCAGTACCTCTTCCACGCCCTCATCCAACGCGCCGGAAACCGTTACGGCGCGCCCATGTTCGTGGGCACCAACAACGCCGTCAGAATCAGCGCTCTCCAGTCGATCGGCGGGTTGTACGACTCCATCACCGAGGACATGGCGACCGGCCTGGAGTTCCACCGGAGCCGGAACCCGGAGACCGGAGAACGCTGGAAGTCCGTGTACACCCCGGACGTGCTCGCGGTCGGCGAAGGCCCGTCCTCCTGGACCGACTTCTTCTCCCAGCAACTGCGCTGGAGCCGCGGCACCTACGAGACCCTGTTCACCCAGTACTGGCGGGTGCTGTGGCGGCTGTCGCCCGGCCGGCTGCTCAACTACTCGCTGATGGTGGGCTTCTACCCGATGGCGGCGCTCACCTGGCTGCTCGGCGGCCTGTCCAGCGTGCTCTACCTGGGCTTCGGCGCCTCCGGCGTGCACGTCTCCTCGGAGATCTGGATGATGCTCTACAGCGACGCCGCCGCGCTCCAGCTCCTGCTCTACACCTGGAACCGCAAGCACAACGTGAGCCCGCACGAGCCGGCCGGCTCCTCCGGGGTCGCGGGCATGGTGATGTCGGCGCTCTGCGGTCCGGTCTACGCGGCCTCGCTGCTCCAGGCGCTGATCCGCCGCCGCAGCCGCTTCGTGGTGACGCCCAAGGGCAGTTCGGCCAGCACCGACCGGCTCGGCACCTTCCGCTTCCACCTGTTCTGGACGCTGGTGTTCGGGGGCGCGATCGCCGCCTCCTACGTCACCGGCTACGACCACGTCGCGATGCGCACCTGGGCCTGGATCGCCCTGCTGCTCACCCTCCTGCCGGTCCTGATCAGCGCCGGCGACGCCGTACGCCGCCGCCGGACCCGCCCGACCGCCACCCTCACCGTCACCGGCGACCCGACGGCGGCCCCGCAGGTCGTCCTGGAGAAGCGCCGCCCGCGCCACGCCCGCGACCCCCGAGCCGCCCGGACCGCCGGACCGGCGCAGCCCGCACCTCCCGCCCCCCGCCCCGGACGAACCTCACCCGACCACGCCGACAGCGGCAGACCCTCCCACTGACCGGCACCCTCCCACTGACCGGCACCGCCGCCTGACCAGCACCACCCACCGACCAGCACCACCCCGCCGAACAGCACCACCCGCCGACCAGCACCACCCACCGAACAGAGCCGCCCACCGACCAGAGCCCCCGACCGCCTCCCGAGGGGAGCACCCACCGTGAAGATCCACAAGGCCGGCCGCACCAAGCGCCTCGCCCTCGGCAGCACCGTCGCGCTGACCGTGGCCGGGATGAACGCGCCGGCCGTCCTCGGCTTCGCCTCCCAGCAGTACCACCACTACGTGATCAACCGCCCCGAGTACAAGGCGCAGTACGGCCACTGGCAGACCCTGTCGCTGCCCACCGAGTTCCGGGTCAACGCCGTGCACGCGACCGTGCTGCGCACGGGCAAGGTCCTGATCGTGGCCGGTTCCGGCAACGACGAGAAGCAGTTCAACGCGGGCACCTTCAAGAGCCTGCTCTGGGACCCGGCCCGGAACACCTACAAGCTGGTCCCCACCCCGGCCGACATGTTCTGCGGCGGCCACACCTCGCTGCCGGACGGCCGCGTCCTGGTGGCCGGCGGCACCCAGCGCTACGAGAAGCTGGCCGGCGCCGTGAAGAAGGCCGCCGGCATCATGCGGGTGCGCAACGAGAGCCCGGAGCGCGACCGGACCTTCCCCAAGGGCACCGTCTTCGTCTCCCCGAACGGCCACGAGTACGCCAGTACCGCCGCCGTGACGGTCCCGGCCGCGACCAAGACCGGCTCCGGCAAGCAGACCGTGGTCACCGCCGGTGAGCAGCACGTGTACGTGGAGGCGGTCGGCCCGGGCCAGGACTTCGTCTCCGACTCCCCCGCCCAGTACCGGATCAAGGGCCTGAGCGGCACCGACGCCCACAACCTGTACGGGCAGAGCGAGAAGCTGACCCTGGACAAGCAGGAGTACCAGGGCATCCGCTCCGCCTTCGAGTTCAACCCGGACACCGAGCTGTACGAGCCGGTCACCGACATGGCCCACGCCCGCTGGTACCCGACGCTGACCGGGCTGGGCGACGGCCGGGTGGTCACCGTCTCCGGGCTGGACGACACCGGGGAGATCCTCAGCGGCAACGACAACGAGATCTACGACCCGAGGACCAAGTCCTGGTCCAAGGGCCCCGACCACTACTTCCCGACCTACCCGGCGGTCTTCCTGACCGCCTCCGGCAAGCTCTTCTACTCCGGCTCCAACGGCGGCTACGGCCCCGGCGACAAGGGCCGCGAGCCCGGCGTGTGGGACCTGTCGAGCGGGGCCTTCCAACCCGTCCCCGGCCTGCGCGACCCCGGCCTCACCGAGACCTCCTCCTCGGTGCTGCTGCCGCCCGCGCAGGCGCAGAAGGTGATGGTGCTCGGCGGCGGCGGTGTCGGGGAGTCGCCGCTGTCCACGGCCCGCACCGACATCGCGGACCTCTCCTCCGCCGCTCCCGCCTTCGCCCCGGGCCCGGACCTGCCGGCCGGCGGCACCCGCTACCTCAACAGCGTGATCCTGCCGGACGACACCGTCTTCACCACCGGCGGCTCCAGCGGCTACCGCGGCCGCGGCGACAGCGACCTGCTCAAGGCGCAGGTGTACCACCCGGACACCAACGGCTTCACGACCGCCGCCGAGCCGACCGTCGGCCGCAACTACCACTCCGAGGCGCTGCTGCTGCCGGACGGCCGGGTCGCCGTGCTGGGCTCCAACCCGCTCTTCGCGGACAAGGCCGAGACCCAGCCGGGCGGCTTCGAGCAGCGCATCGAGATCTACACCCCGCCGTACCTCTACCACGGCGACCGTCCGGAGGTCGGCGCCGTTCCGCAGGCGGCCCGGCTCGGCGGCACCCTCGCCGTCGGGACGGCGCGCCCGGAGGCGGTGGCCACCGCCAAGCTGATCCGGCCGAGTTCGGTCACCCACGTGACGGACGTCGAGCAGCGCTCGGTGGCCCTGGACGTCGCCGGACGGACGGCGGACGGCGTCTCGCTCACCCTGCCCGCGAACCCCAACCTGCTGCCGCCGGGCTGGTACATGCTGTTCCTGACGGACGCCGCCGGCACCCCGTCGGTCGCCCGCTGGATCCAGATCACCGCGTAGACCGCGCGCCGTGTGAACCGCACGACGCGCAGGGCCCGAGGTCAGGCGCAGGCGGCCTCAGCGCGCCGCCTGCGCCAGCCCGAGCGCGTACGGCAGCCAGAACTCGCCCGCCCGGGGCTCGCCCCGGCCGCAGTCGCCGTCCGACTCCCCCGGGTTCTTGATCCACAGGTAGGCGTCCACCCCGGGCCGGCCGGTCTCGGTGGTCGGCCGCTCGCCGAGCGCGCGCCCGGGCGGGTTGCACCAGGCGGCGCCGCCCAGCGCCCCGTTGCCGCTGCGGCTGGTGTCGATGACGTAGTTCTTCCCGCCGAGGGCCGCGGAGAGCCTGGCGCCGTACACCGCGTTCCGTTCGGTGTCGTAGAAGTTGGCGACGTTCACGGCGAAGCCGTCGGCCGCCGCGATGCCCGACTTGCGCAGGGCGGTGGCCATCTCCTCCGGGTCCTGTGCCCAGCCGGGGTTGCCCGCGTCCAGGTAGACCCGCGCGTTGGGGTTCTTCTTCAACTCCTGGACGGCGAAGGCCAGCAGGCCGTACCGCTCGGCGGCCAGGTCGCCCTTGATCCCGCAGGTGTCCAGGGTGTGCGCGACGGCGTCCGGCTCCAGCACCACCCAGGCCCTGCGGTCGCCGAGGGCCTGGGCGACGCCGGTGATCCAGGCCCGGTAGGAGGCCGCGTCGGGGGCGCCGCCGGCCGAGTACTGGCCGCAGTCGCGGTGCGGGATGTCGTACGCGACGAAGACCGCCGTGCGGCCGGCCTCGGCGGCCCGTCGGCTCACCTGCTCGGCGATCGTCTGGGCGCCCTGCTCGCCGAGCCACTGCGAGGAGGGCTGGCCGGCGATCCGCAGCAGCGCGTCGGCCTCCGCCGTCCGGCCCTGGCCGCGCAGCGCGGTCACCTGCTGGGCGGCGTTGGTGCGGTCGGAGACGTAGAAGGCCTGCCCGGGCAGTTGGGCGAAGCCCGCACCGGCACCCGCCCCCGCGCCCGCCCCGGCGGCGGAGGACACGGACCCGGCTCCCGGCTTCCCGCCGTCCGAACCGGTGCAGCCGGACCCGGCCGCCAGCACCACCCCGGCCAGCAGCGCCCCGACGGCGCCCCGCAACGTCCCTGTCCGCCCCAGCCCGTGCACGTACCGCCCCTCCCCGGCCCCGGTCCGGCGACCGGTCGGCACCAGCTAAGCACACCCGGCACCGGCCGACGGCCACCGGCGGTGAACGCCAAGTGGCCGTGGGCGGACGGGACATCGAACCCGTCCGAACCACGGCCACCACCGGCTGCCGGCGCCCGCCGACCGGCACCCCGGAACGCCCGCGGGCGCTCCGGGCGGAGGCTCAGGCCTCCTTCAGGTTCGGCACCTGCCAGTCGATCGCCTCGGCGCCGAAGGAGTCCAGCGCGGCGTTGATCTGCGAGAACGGGCGGCTGCCGAAGAACAGCTTCGCCGACAGCGGCGACGGGTGCGCGCCCTGCACCACCACGTGCTTGGCGGTGTCGATCAGCGGCAGCTTCTTCTTCGCGTAGTTGCCCCACAGCACGAAGACCACCGGCTCGTCGCGGTCGCTCACCGCCTTGATCACCGCGTCGGTGAACTTCTCCCAGCCCTTCGCCTTGTGCGAGTTGGCCTCGTGCGCGCGGACCGTGAGCACCGCGTTGAGCAGCAGCACGCCCTGCTCGGCCCAGTGCATCAGGTAGCCGTTGTCCGGGGCGGGGACGCCCAGGTCGGCGTCCAGCTCCTTGAAGATGTTGCGCAGCGACGGCGGCGTCTTGGTGCCCGGCAGCACCGAGAAGCTCATGCCGTGGGCCTGGCCGTTGTCGTGGTACGGGTCCTGGCCGAGCACGAGCACCCGGACCTTGTCGTACGGGGTGGCCTCCAGTGCGGCGAACTCCTGGCCGCTCGGCGGGAACACCTCGTGCTCCTCGCGCTGGGCCGCCACGAAGGCCGCCAGCTCGGCGAAGTACGGCTTCTCCGTCTCGGCGCCCAGCACCCCGCGCCAGGACTCGGGCAGTTCCAGCCCGCCGCCCTCGCCGGCCTCGACCACGCCCGCCTCGACCGTGTCCGTCACGACATCTACCTCCCACACCGCGGCTGTTGCGCCGCACGCCCTCTTTCACCCCGAACGCTACACAGCCCCACCGACAACGGCCGCCTCCCCGCGGGCACCAGGCGGCCCCGCACCACGGGCACGGAGCGGCCCCGCCCCGGCGACCTGCCGGAACGGGGCCCACGACGAGAACGCGGGGGGAGAACGCGGACGTCAGACCAGCTCGACCAGGTCCGCGATCGACTGGACCACGCGGGTCGGCCGGTACGGGAAGCGCTCCACGTCGGAGGCGGAGGTCAGGCCGGTGAGCACCAGGATGGTCTCCATGCCGGCCTCCATGCCCGCGACGATGTCGGTGTCCATCCGGTCGCCGATCATCACCGCCGTCTCGGAGTGGGCGCCGGCGGTGTTCAGCGCCTCGCGCATCATCAGCGGGTTGGGCTTGCCGACGAAGTACGGCTCGACCCCGGTCGCCTTGGTGATCAGGGCCGCGACCGAGCCGGTGGCCGGCAGCACGCCCTCGGTGGAGGGGCCGGTCTCGTCCGGGTTGGTGCAGATGAACCGGGCGCCCTGGTTGATCAGGCGGATCGCCTTGGTGAGCGCCTCGAAGGAGTAGGTGCGGGTCTCGCCGAGCACCACGTAGTCGGGGTTGTTGTCGGTCAGCACGTAACCGGCCTGGTACAGCGCGGTGGTGAGGCCGGCCTCGCCGATCACGTACGCGGTGCCCCCGGGGCGCTGGCCCGCGAGGAACTTGGCCGTCGCCAGGGCGGAGGTCCAGATGCACTCCTCCGGCACCTCCAGGCCCATGCCGGCCAGCCGGGCGCTGAGGTCGCGCGGGGTGTAGATGGAGTTGTTGGTGAGGACCAGGAAGGGCTTGCCGGACTCCCGCAGCTTGCGCAGGAACTCCTCCGCCCCGGGGATCGGCGTGCCCTCGTGGATGAGGACCCCGTCCATGTCGGTCAGCCAGGACTCGATGGGCTTGCGCTCTGCCACGTAGGTGTCTCCTCGGTCTTGCACAGGTCTGAACGTTCTCGCACATGCCCAGACCGGACACCCTCGGCCGGTCGGGCGCCACAGGCTGCCCCAACTCCGACCAGCGTAGTCGCCCGCACCGCCACCACGCGGCCCCCGTCCGGCCGGTGGCCGCACGCCCCGGGCCGGTGACCGCACGGGCCGGGCCCGGTGGCCGCACGGTGGCGCCCCGGTCAGGACGACGAGTCGGTCAGGCCGGTCGGGACCTGCCACTCCCGGCGGCGGCCCTTGTTGGTGAGCAGCAGCCCCTCCTTGAAGACCAGCAGCCCCAGTTGGCTCGCCAGTTCGGCGAGCGGCGGCAGGGTGTCGCCCGTCCTGCCGTACCCGAAGTTCGGCAGGGCGGCGGCGCTCAGCCCGAGCTTGGTGAGGCTGTCCGCCGGGGGCACCGCGACGACGTCGGCGGACTTGTCGCCGATCAGGCGCCGGATCAGGGTGGGGCCCGCTCCCGAGGGGACCGGCAGCACCTCCCGGATGAAGTCCAGGACGCCCTTCGTCAGCACCCGTCCGGCTTCCGAGGGCCGCTGCTGGTGGCGGATGATGGCGTCCTTCAGGGCCGCGCCGTCGCCGAACTTGGCCGGGTTGAGCTGCTCGTCGACGCCCAGGACGTGGCCGACCACCCGCCAGATGTGGAAGTAGGCCTCCCGGTCCTCGGGCAGCAGGTCGACGCCCAGTTCGGCGAGGCCGAGCGGGATCAGCACCGAGAAGCTCATCAGCGTGCCGGCCAGGTCCTCCTGGTTGACCGGCACCCCCAGGGCGGCGGCGTCCCAGTCGCCCAGCTGGGAGACGTGGTAGCGCATGGTGGCGTGCAGCAGGCGGACCTTCTGGGCCGACCGGAGCCCGCGGCCGCCCGGCCCCAGGCCGTCGTTGTCGAGGACGTCGACGACGAACTGCGAGGTCTCCATCAGGCGCCGGTACACCCCGGAGGTGAGGCGCTGGGAGCGGACGAGCACCTCGGCGCCGTTGCCGCAGGTGTAGCAGAGCGGGAGCGAGCCGCAGAGCAGGATCGAGGCGATCAGCGGCTGGTAGCGGCCGAGCAGCTCGTGGCCGCGCGCCATCCGCGCCCGGTCCGCCCAGGACGGCAGGACGGCGGACTCCTCGAAGTACGCCCGGAGCCTGGGCGGCAGCCCGGCCGGGACGGCGTCGCTGTTGCGGCCGAAGCCGAGCAGGGTCTGCCGCACCTGGTCCTGCTGTCCGAGCTCGTACGTCTCGGCGATGGCGGCGTCCCCGAGCGGGTCGCCGACGGTGCGCATCCGGTCGAGCAGGTCGTCGGTCCAGCCGTTGGCGGCCATGTGATCCTCCGTCGCAGTCCGTGGGGTGATACGTGCACGTATCGCCGCGTACACGTATCACCGCGCTCCGGGCCGCGGCGGCAGCCTCACCCGGACGAGGGCGCGGCGGCGGGCCCGTCGTCCCGTCCGCCGAAACCGGGAGCAACCGGGCGCCTCGTGATTGAGTGGGCGCATGAACCCGCAGACGACTCCCGGTCCGTTCCGCGTCGGCCTGATCGGCTACGGCCTGGCCGGCTCCGCGTTCCACGCGCCGCTGATCGCCACCACGCCGGGGCTGCGGCTGGACGCCGTGGTCACCGCCAACCCCGACCGGCGCGCCCAGCTGGCGCGCGAACACCCCGGTGCCCGCGCCGTGGACACGCCCGAGCAGCTGCTCGCCGACCCGGACGCGCTGGACCTGGTCGTCATCGCCTCGCCCAACCGCACCCACGCCCCGCTCGCCCGCGCCGCCCTGCGGGCCGGCCTGGCCACCGTGGTGGACAAGCCGCTGGCCGGCACCGCCGCCCAGGCGCTGGAGCTGTGCCGACTCGCCGAGGAGCAGGGCGTGCTGCTCTCGGTCTTCCACAACCGGCGCTGGGACGGCGACTTCCTCACCGCGAGCCGGCTGGTGCGCGGCGGCGCGCTCGGCCGGGTGCACCGCTTCGAGTCCCGCTTCGAGCGCTTCCGCCCCAAGCCCAAGCCGGGCTGGCGGGAGCTGGCCGACCCGGCCGAGGTCGGCGGCACCCTGTACGACCTGGGCAGCCACCTCGTCGACCAGGCGCTCACCCTGTTCGGGCCGGTCGAGACGGTGTACGCGGAGATCGACGTGCGGCGCGACGGCGCGGTGGTGGACGACGACGCCTTCCTCGCCCTCACCCACACCAGCGGCACCCGCTCGCACCTGTGGACCAGCGCCATCACCCCGCTGATCGGCCCCCGGCTGCGGGTGCTCGGCGACACCGCCGGCTACGTCAAGTCCGGCATGGACCCGCAGGAGGCCGACCTGCGGGCGGGCCTGCGCCCGGACGGCACCCGCCCCTGGGGCACCGACCAGCCCGCGCACTACGGCACCCTCGGCACCGACGAGTCGGCGATCCGGCTGCCGACCGACCCGGGCGACTACCCCGCCTTCTACGCGGGCATCGCCGCCGCCCTGGCCACCCCGGGCACCCCGCCCCCGGTCGACCCGCGCGACGCGGTGGCCGCCCTGGCCGTCCTGGAGGCCGCCCGCACCTCCGCCGCCACCGGGACGGCGGTCCGCCCGGGCTGACGGCCGTGCGGCCCGCTTTACCCTCCCTTGACCTAGCCTCCTACGATGGCCGCCATGAGCAACCGGGGGGAACGGCGGGTCACCGCCGACGAGCGGCGTGAGCGCGAACAGGCGTGGTCCACCGAGCAGAAGAAGCGCGAGAAGGCCTGGTCGGAGGAGTTCGAGCAGCGCCGGAAGGCCCGGGAGGCCGAGGACCGCGAGCTCCAGGAGAGCCTGTCGACCACGAGGGAGCGGACGGCCTGGGCCCGCGGCGAGCGGGACGGGTCGATCGGCTACGTCGACGTGACCGGGCCCGACCGCCGCCCCGTACGGATCGCGGTGGTGTGGCTCGGCCGCCTCGGGGCCACGCACAGGCCCCTGCACGCCTACGACCCCATGCGGCACGTCGGCGGCGAAGCCGGCGGCGAGGGGGTCCTCCTGCTCGTCCCCATCGCCGCCGTCCTGGGGCTGAACTTCGGACTCCGCTGGCTGGTCCTCGCCCTGCTCCGCCAACCGCGCTGGGCCGTCGCCGCCAAGACGGGCGGCGACCGGGGCAAGCGCGGGGGCAACACCGTCCTGCTGCGCACCCGGAACCGGGCGGAGGCCCTGAAGGCCGCGGCCGCCCTGGCCGACCGGGTCGAGCGGGACGGGGCCGCCGCCCTCGGGGCCTCCTGACCGCCGCTCCCGCCCGGCCCTCGGGACCCCCCGACCATCGCCCCCGCCCGGACCTCACACCCCGATGACCTCCACCGCGGAGCCCAGCCCCCGGAAGTCCGCCACGTTGCGGGTGTACAGCGGCAGCCCGTGGGCCGAGGCGACCGCGGCGATCATCAGGTCGATCCGGCGCGGGCGCGGCTGCCGTCCGGCGGCGATGGTGAGGGTGACCAGCGTCCCGTAGCGGGCGGCGGCGGCCGCGTCGAAGGGCAGCGGGTCGAAGTCCGCCATCGCCGCGCCCAGCACCTCCAGCCGGGCGGCCCGGCTGGCCGGGTCGCGGGCCATCGACACGCCCTGCTGCAGTTCGGCGAAGGTGATCGCGGTCAGCTCGGGCACGGCCGGCAGGTCGGAGGGGCTGAGCAGCGCCAGGTCGATGTAGACGCAGGTGTCCAGCACCCCGGCCGGCCGCCGCCGGGGTGCTCTGCGGCGCTCAGCCACGCCGCCGCTCGAACGGGTCGTCGCCGTCGTCGCCCACCAGCTCCTCGGGGCCGAAGTCCTCCTCGGCCTCCTTGCGCATCTGCTGGTAGTCCACGCGCGGCAGCTTCACGTGCCGGGCCACCAGCTCCTCCGCCGTGAGCCGCCGACGCCCGGGCACCGGCCGCAGCTCCGCGACCTCGACCCCGTTCCTGGTGATGTGGAACGTCTCCCCCGCCTCCACCGCGTCCATCACGGCGGCGGAGTTGTTCCGGAACTCCCGCTGGGTAATCGTCTTCACCTCTCCACGGTAGCCCCGCGTAGCCCCGGCGGCTACACCCCGGACGGCCGCTTTTCGCCGCTCCGAGGAGGGGGCCTTCGGGTACGAACGGAATCGGGCGGAACCAGGCGGGGGCGCCCGGGGGACACCGTGGGGGACATCCCCGACACAGGCGGGAACCCGGGGGCTCGTAGGATCGTCCTGCTGGTACGTCAGGAAGCCGATGGGACACCGGGAGGGGGAGCGCGTCGTGGCCGTTGTGGCGATGCTGCTGGGCCTGCTCCGGGTGCTGACCGGGGAGCTGGTGGCCGACAGCGGGACGCTGGCGTCGGTGGCCGCCGTCGCGGCCGTGGCACTGGTGGCCGGGGCGGTCGCCGGGGCGCTGGCCGGGGCGCGGCTCCTCGGGGCGCGGGCGCCGGCGGCGGTGCGCAGCGGGGTGCTGCGGCGCCGGGCGTTCGGTACGGCGTTCCTTCCGCAGCGTGATCCGGACGCCCGGGGCAGGCGACGCCCCAGGGCGCCGGGAGCGGCCCCGGCGGCCGCGTAGTTCCGTCCGACGTCCTTCCAGGCGTTCTTCCGATCGTTCCTGCCGGACGTTCTTCCAGGCGTTCCCCGTGGCCGTCCTCCGCCGATCACTCATGTCCTGAGACCCCGGAGGGCTCGCTCCACCATGTCCGTACTCGCTGTTCTCGACCCTGCCGTCGCCGTGGCGCACGCCGTCGTCGCCGCCGTCGCCCACCTGGTGCCGACCGCCTTGGCCATCGTCCTGTTCACCGTCGCCGTCCGCTTGGCGCTGCACCCGCTGGCGCGGGCGGCGGCGCGCGGGGAGAGGGCCAGGGCGCGGCTGGCGCCGAAGGTCGCGGCGTTGCAGCGGAAGCACAGGGACCGCCCGGAGCGGCTGCGGGAGGCGCTGGCCGAGATGTACCGGAAGGAGCAGGTGTCGCCGTTCGCGGGGTGCCTGCCGGTGCTGGTGCAGATCCCGTTCTTCTCGGTGATGTACCGCCTGTTCACCACCCCGAACGACCTGCTGGACCACACCCTGTTCGGGGTACCGCTGGGTCTGCACGTCACGGGCGCGCAGGGTGCCGGGCAGTGGGCGGTGTTCGGGGTGCTGTTCGCCGGGCTGGCGGCGGTCGGGGTCGTCAACTTCCGCCGGGCCCGGCACACGGCCGCGGCAGCGGCAGCGGCGACGGCGGCTACAGCGGCGACGGCGCAGCCCGCCCCGCAGCCGGGGGCGGGACTGCTGCCGTACCTGTCGTTCGGGTCGGTGCTGTTCGCGGCGCTGGTCCCGGTGGCCGCCGTGCTCTACCTGCTGACGGCCGGCGTCTGGTCGGCCGCCGAGCGGGCCTGGCTGTACCGGGACGGGACGCCGGTGCCGGCGGCCGCGATGATGGGCTGAGGGCCCGGAGGGGCCGTCAGAAGTGGCGTAGCAGCTCGGGGAAGGCCCCGAGCCGCAGCGTCGCCTCGTCCGGGCCGAGTTCCGCGTGCTCCAGCACCCAGGTGTGCTCGTGCGGGATGAAGACGGTGCGCAGGCCGGCCCGGCGGGCGGGGGCGATGTCGGACTTGGGCGAGTTGCCGATCATCCAGGTCCGGCCCGGGTCGAGGCCGAGGTCGGCGGTGAGCTGCCGGTAGGTGTCGACCGACTTCTCGGCGACGATGTGGACGCCGCGGAAGTGGTGGTCGATGGTGGACGCCGTCACCTTGCGCTGTTGTTCGCCCTGGTCGCCCTTGGTGAGCAGGAGCAGCTGGTGGCGGTCGGCGAGGGCGGCCAGGGTGTCGGCGACGCCGGCGATCAGTTCGACGTCGCGGCTGGTCAGCGGGGTGAGCAGGTCGTCGATCCGGGCCTGTTCGGCAGCCGTGGGGGTGCGGTCGTTGAGCCGCTGGAGGCAGTCGGCGAGGCTCTGCCGGAAGACGGTGGCGCCGTAGCCGAGGGTGGCGGAGTTGACGGCCTCGATCTCGTTCAGCAGGGCCCGGGTGCGCTGCTGCTCCTGCGGGGCGGCGACCCAGTCCAGGAAGCCGTCGATGACCCGCTCGAAGAGGACGTTGTTCTCCCAGAGCGTGTCGTCGGCGTCGAAGATCAGGGTCTGGTCGGTGTGCATCCGGTCGGTCTCCAGGGTGTTCAGGCGGACGGCAGCAGGCGGGCCGCGCGGTCGAGGGTCTCACGGAGGTTGTCCTCGGTGGTCCGCCGCTTGGCCTCCTCGACGGTGAGCCACTCCAGCGGGGACGCCGGGTTCTCCGGCCGGGCCTGCTCCGGGGTGGCGGTGGCCAGTAGGAAGCGCAGGTCGGCGTGCTCGTGGGCGGGTTCGGCGGGCGAGGCGGGGACGGGCACCACGGCGAGGTGGACGAGGGCGGGGCCGGGCCAGGGGGTGAGGTCGGTCAGGCCGGTCTCCTCCAGGCCCTCGCGCAGGGCGATGTCCAGCGGCCGGGTCTCGCCCGGGTCGCCGTGGCCGCCGACGTGCAGCCAGGCCTGCTGGCGGACGTGCCAGCGCAGCAGGACGCGGCGGGTGGGCGGGTGGACGATCAGCGCGGAGGCGGTGAAGTGCAGCGGGAAGGTGCCCCTGTTCCAGGCTTCGGCGACGCCGAGGAGGCGGCGGGCGCGCTCGTGGTCGGCGGTCTCCACCGGGCCCCGCGGACGGTGGTCGGCCAGCAGTCGGGCCGGGTCGGGGCTCTGGGACGGGCCGCCCGTGGTCACCATGGGTCTGCGCTCCTCGTTCCGCGCCGGGACCGCGGACCGCGTCAACCGGCGTGCGGGGGCGGGCAGTCGGGCCCGGGGCTTCGGGTTCCGGCGAACCCGCGCAGCCTAGCCCGGGGGTACTCGGGCGGCCCACCGGTTTTCACCGCGGGCGCTCCGGCGGACGTCCGCGACGCTCGCGCGCGACGTGAGCACCGGACGTTCCGACGACGGACACCTCCCGTACCTCCGGCGGCATGCCGCCTGGTCCGGGCGTTCCCCCGGAGGCCGTAGCCTGTGGTGATCGTTTTCGGGACAGGTGGAGGGATGTCGTCATGGTGGCTGCTCCGGCGCTCGCCGAGCTGCGCGAGGTGTGCCAGCCGCAGGCCAAGCTTCAGAGCCGCAACGGCGAGCACTGGGCGGGTCGGATGTACATGCGGCGGATCTCGCTGCGGACCACCCGGCAGCTGGTGCGCACCTCGGTGTCGCCGAACACCCTCACCTGGGTGATGGTGGTGTGCGGGGTCGGCGGCGGCGCGACCCTGCTGATCCCGGGCCCGGTAGGTGCGGTGCTGGCCGTCGTGCTGTTCCAGCTGTTCCTGCTGTTCGACTGCGTGGACGGCGAAGTGGCGCGCTGGAAGCGCCAGTTCAGCATGGCCGGGGTGTACGTGGACCGGCTCGGCGCCTATCTGGCGGACGCCGCGCTGATGATCGGCGCGGGTGTCCGGGCGGCGCGTGGCGGGTCGGAGCTGTGGGTGTCGGCGGGTCTGGCGGCCGCGCTGGGCGTGGTGCTGCTCAAGGCCTCGACGGACCTGGTGGACGTGGCCCGCGCCCGCAGCGGGCAGCTGCCGGCGACCGAGGAGTCGACGCAGCCGCGTTCCCAGGGCATCGCGACGGCCCGCAAGGTCGCCTCGCTGTTCAAGATCCACCGGGTGACGAACGGCATCGAGGCCTCGCTGGTGCTGCTGGCGGCGGCCGCGGTGGACGCCGGGCTCGGGAACCTGGACGCCACCCGGTGGACGCTCGCGGGCATCACGGTGATCACCTGGGGCATGGTGGTCGCGCACCTGGCGTCGATCCTCTCCTCCTCGCGGCTGCGCTGATCCGGGCGGCGTCCCGGCCGCCGGGTGACGGGGCGAGGCGCCCTGCTCCCGGGGACCGAGGCGCCCCTCCCCCGCCCGGGGGAGCCCCCGGCGGCGGGCCCGCCGCC
>NZ_JBSFJC010000034.1:0-71895 GCF_053597855.1 Kitasatospora sp. NPDC001225 | reverse complement strand
GTTCCGGCGGATGCTGGACCACAGCCGGTCGTCGTTGGGCTCGAAGACCACCCACTGGGTCCCCAGGAGGATGGACTCCTCCAGGTAGTTGAACAGCCGGCGGACGTTCAGGTAGCGCCACGCCGGGTCGGAGGAGAGGGTGCGCGCGCCCCAGATCCGGATGCCGCGTCCGGGCCGTACCCCCCACGAAGGAGCCCTCGATGACACACCACCCGGCCCCCGCCACACGCCCGCCCGCCCTGCTGCGCGCCGTACGCCACCCCGTCACCCGCTGCCTGATCGCCTGCCTGGCCGGCACCGTCACGGCGGCCGTCACCGCCGACCCGGCCCGTGGCACCCCCGCCCCCTGCCGCCCGGGCCGCTGACCGCTCGCGCCCGCACTCGATCCTCCGCTCCTCACGTACGCTCCTCAGCTGTGGACTTCACCCCCGAAGCACTCGCCGAGCTCGCGCGGGCCGGAGACGCCGCCGCACTGCGGCAGGCCCTGCCCGTAGCCCTGCCCTGGTGCACCGTCCTGCCCGACGAGGACCTCGACACCCTGATCACCGAACTGGTCGACACGGCGCGCGGCGCGGTGGCCCCGGACGACCTCGCCCCGGTGGAGCTCCTGCTCACCCAGTGGCAGCACAGCGCCGAGGTGTACGCGGACCCGGCCCTGCTCGCCGTCCTCACCCGCGGGCCCGAGGCCGACCTCGGGCCCGTCCCGCCGCCCGGGGCGGACCGACGAGCCTCGGACTGACGCTCGCGGGGCTCAACGGCCGTCCTGTGGCCCGCCGTTCGCCTCCGCCACCGCCACCGCCGCCGCGCGCAGCGCCGCCGCCAGGCGGCGGACCGGGTCGGTGGGCGGCTGCGGGAGGCGGGCCAGCAGCAGGCGCCGCACCTCCTGCGGGCCGCCGCGTACCGGCAGGACGCGTACGCCGGGCGGTGCGGCGGCGGCCATGGCGGGGGAGACGGTGGTCAGCCCGCCGCCGGCCGCCACCAGGTGCAGCTTGGCGAGCCAGTCGCGGGCGGTGTGGGCGATCTCGGGCCGTTCGTCCAGCCCCGGCCACACCCCCATCAGCCGGTCGGCCCCAGCGGACGGCCCGGCGATCCACCGCTGCCCGCGCAGGTCGGCCACGTCGACGTACTCCCCGCGGGCCAGCGGGTGCGCCGCGGGCACGGCCAGGCACAGGGCGCGCTCGGTGAGGGTCTGCAGTACCAGGGGCGGCGACTCGGTGTCCGGGGCGCGGAACGGCGGGGCCGAGGAGAGCAGGGCGAGGTCGATGCCGCCCGCCCGCAGGGCCCGCGCCAGCGTCGCGGTGCCGCCCTCGCGGCTGGTCACCCGTACCCCCGGGGCGCTGCGCCGCAGCGCGGTGAGGGCCTGCGGGACGAGTGTGGTGCCGGCGGTCGGCACCCAGCCGAGTCGGACCGTCCCGCCCTCCTCCGGCCGACCGGACAGTTCGCGGGCCGCCGCGTCGATCTCCTCCAGCACGACGGTCGCGTGCCGCATCACCACCCGCCCGGCGGCCGTCACCCGGACACCCTCGCGGCGCCGTTCCAGCAGTTCCGCGCCCGCAGCCCGTTCGATCGAGGCGATCTGCCGGGACACCGCCGACTGGGTGTACCCCAGCGACTGCGCGGCCGCCGTGAAGGTGCCCTGCTCGGCCACGGCCCGGAACACCCGCAGCGCGGTCAGCGAGACGTCCGTGAAGTCCATGACGTCTACGCATAGCAGAGGTGCGAGAGTTTCGTTGGACTCATGGAGGCGCCGGTTCCTACCGTGGTCGGTATGAGCGATCCCCGCACCGCCCTCGTCACGGGGGCCAACCAGGGCCTTGGCCGGGCCCTCGCCGAGGGGCTGGCGGCCCGCCTGCGGCCGGCCGACCTGGTCCTGCTCACCGGCCGCAGCGAGCAGCGCGTCACCGAGGCCGCCCACCAGGTCGCCCGTTCGGCCGGCACCCGTGGCCGCGTCGAAGGGCGGGTCCTGGACGTCACCGACACCGAGGCCCTCGCCCGCCTCGCCGACGAACTCCGGCAGCGGCACGGCGGCGTCGACATCGTCCTGTCCAACGCCGTCGCCCGGCTGCTCCCCGGCGAGTCGCAGTCCGAGCGCGCCGACGAGTTCATCGACGTCTCCAACACCGCCACCCACGCCGTGCTGCGCGACTTCGCACCGGTGCTGCGCCCCGGCGGCCGACTGCTCGTGGTGGCCAGCAGCCTGGGCACCCTCGGTCACCTGGACCCCCGGCTGCGGCACCTGTTCGACGGCGCGACCCTCGATCAGGTGGAGTACGCCGTCGAGTCCTGGCGCACCGCGATCCACCACGGCACCGCCGAGGAGGCGGGCTGGCCGCGCTGGCTGAACGTGCCCTCGAAGGTGGCCCAGGTGGCCGCCGTCCGGGCGGTCGCCGCCGAGCGGCGCGAGCGCGACCTCGCCGCCGGCATCCTGATCGCCTCCGTCTGCCCGGGCATGGTCGACACCGCGACCTCGCGCCCCTGGTTCGGCGACTACCGCGAGGCGCGCCCGCCGGCGGTGGCGGCCGCGGACATCCTGGACCTGGTGTTCGCCGAGCCCGTCGACCCGGCCCTGTACGGCGAACTCGTCCGCGCGGGCCGCCCGCTCGACTGGTACGGCGGCACGCCGCCGACCGAGCAGGACCGCCTGCTCGTACCGTGAGGGCGTCGACAACACCCGTCCCCCGAAGAGGAGTTCACCGATGAACGCGATCAGCACGCCGTACGGCTTCGCGACCACCGCCGCCGAGGTCGCGCAGGGCGTCGACCTCACCGGCCGCCGCGCCGTGGTGACCGGCGCCGCCTCCGGCCTCGGCACGGAGACCGCCCGGGTGCTGGCCGGCACCGGCGCCGCCGTCACCCTGGCCGTCCGCGACGTGGCGGCCGGGCAGCGGGTCGCCGAGGAGATCACCGCGGCCACCGGCAACCGGGAGGTGCACGTCGGCCGGCTGGACCTCACCGACCTGGCCTCCGTCGCCGCGTTCGCGGAGGCCTGGCAGGGCCCGCTGCACATCCTGGTGAACAACGCCGGCGTGATGGCCTGCCCGGAGCGGTACACCGAGCAGGGCTGGGAGTGGCAGTTCGCCACCAACCACCTGGGGCACTTCGCCCTCGCCACCGGCCTGCACCGCGCGCTCGCCGCCGACGGCGCCGCCCGGATCGTCTCGGTCAGCTCCAGCGCCCACCAGCGGTCGCCGATCGTCTGGGACGACGTCCACTTCGCCTTCCGCCCGTACGACCCGTGGCTCGCCTACGCCCAGTCCAAGACCGCCAACGTCCTGTTCGCGGTCGAGGCGAGCCGCCGCTGGGCCGGCGACGGCATCACCGCCAACGCCCTGATGCCCGGCGCGATCCTCACCAACCTCCAGCGCCACACCGACGGCCGGGGCAGCGGGACCATCCCGCCCGAGCTGATGAAGACGGTCGCCCAGGGAGCGGCGACCTCCGTCCTGCTCGCCGTCTCCCCCCTCCTGGACGGCGTCGGCGGCCGCTACTTCGCCGACTGCGACGAGGCCGAGGTGCTCGACCGCCGAGGCGTCCCGCTGCAAGGCGTCGCGCGCTACGCGCTGGACGGCGAGAACGCCCGGAGGCTCTGGGACCTGTCGGAGGAGTCGGTGAAGTCCTCCGGCTGACCGCCGCTCGGACAACTTTCGAGAGCCGACATGGGACGATCGGCCGGTGACTCGCATCGTGGACCGTGACCGCTCGCTCGAGGAACTTGAGCACGACCGCCGGCCGGCCCCTTCGGGCGGCGAGACCCGGCTCGTGGCGACCGCGCGCGAGCTTCGGCGCCGGCCGATCGGCGGCCTGACCGTCGAAGACCTGCGGCTGCTGATCAGGCAGGACGTCGGCCTTGCCCACCTCCTGCCGCTGGCGGTGGAGGTCCTGCGGGCCGACCCGCTGGCGGCAGGCGACATGTACGAGGGCGATCTGCTGGCCGCCGTGCTCACCAGGGGCGAGGCGGTCTGGCGGGAGCGCCCCGAACTCAGGTGGGAGGTCCGCTCGATCGTCTCGGAGCTGGCCGAGGTGCCGCAGCCTCTGAAACGCGACGTCGAGGGGTTCCTGGCCTGGTAGGACCTGCTCCGCTGTGAGCCGATCATGCCCGCGAGGGTATGGCGCGATAACGGGATTGGTCTTGGAAAAGGCCAGGTCACAGGTCATAGCGTCGAGGGAGTTCGCGCACGAGTTCACAGCGAAGGGGGAGCCTCCATGGGCACCAACGGAAGCAGCAGCAGGTACCTGACGGCCAGGAGGTTCGTCGCCGCCGCGCTGGCCACGGCCGCGATCGGATTCGCCGCGGTGGGCACCGCGGACGCTGACAGCCTGCGGAAGGGGCGCGTCGAGGTGCTCGAACTCAAGGTCCAGAACGACCAGTACGAGGTGCTGGACCTCGGCGCGGCCGGGCCGAGCCTGGGCGATATGGACGTCTACTCCGGCGCCACCGTCCAGGGCGGCCGCAGCGTCGGACGCGGGGGCGGATCGTGCCAGGTCGTCCAGCTCCACGGTGGGGAGGTGACGAAGCAGTGCCTCATCACCATGGAGGTCGAGGGCGGCTCCCTGACCATGCAGTCGCTCTGGACGAAGGGATCGAGTGCCCCGCTCGACATGGCCGTCACCGGCGGTACGGGCGCCTACGCCGGCGCGCACGGAATCGTCCGCTTCTGGGACATCGGCACGCCGGACGAGCGGGCGCGGGCCGAGATCCAGCGCTGATCGGGCCAGGGCTCCGGCCCGTCAAAGGGCAGCTGGTGTGAGGCGGGAAGGTTTGCGCGAGGAGTCGGCCTGGCCGACTTCTCGCGCAACTGCTTTCAGGTGTTGGTGGTTGCGGACAGGTGTGAGGCCCCCGACCCGCACGAGGTCCTGAACCGGTGTTCCGCTCCTCCTCACCTCACCGGGCCGCGGGACAAGCCCGATCCGGGCTGTGCGGCGGAGCCGCTCAGCCCTGGTGAGGGATGCCCAGTGCTCGGACGAGCTGGGCCAGTTCCTCGCGGAAGAGCTTGTCCGGGCTGGCCATCTGAGTGTGGAGGTGGCCGTAGATCTCCAGTGACACCAGGCCGTGCAGGTGTCCCCAGATGCGCAGGGCGAGTGCGACGGCGGCGGGGGGCAGCTCCGGGAAGGCCTCGCGCACCTTGTCGCGGAGCCCGGGGTCGAAGTCGGGCCACTCGAACGTGCTGTCTCGGTAGAGGTGTTCGGTGTGGGGCCAGGCAGCCGCCGCGAGTGCGGCGAGTCCTGTGCACACCCGGCGCGCGGCGTCCGGGGCGGCGCCGCCCTCGGGGGCGTGGTAGCCGGGGACCGGGTCACCGTAGACGAGGCGGAAGCCCTCGGGGTTGGCGACGGCCCAGTTCCGGAAGGCGGTGGCCCATGCCTGGATCCGGACCGCCGGGTCCTTGGCGGGGGCGGCCTCCCAGGCCGCGTCCACGGCGTCGGCCAGCGCGGTGTACACGTCGTTGATGAGCGTGGTGACCAGATCGTCGCGGGTGGCGAAGTAGCCGTAGATGGCGTTGGCGGTCATGCCCATCTCTCGGGCGATGGCCCGCAGCGTGATGGCGTCGGGGCCGCCTGAGGCCATCAGCGCCAATGCCACGCTCTTGATTTCGGCCGTCGTCTCGGCGCGCAGCCGCTCGCGTCGTCCTGTGGTCCCGGTAGCCGCCATGCGGACACTCTACAGTGTCACCAGATTGGTTGGCGTATCGAAACTTCACGCCGTATAGTTTTCGCCGCGGCGACCGACGACCCGTCATGTCGCCGTATTCGCAGGCAGGTTGAGGGGAGAACCATGCACATCGGAGTCATCGGCGCCACTGGCGGCATCGGCAGCCGGGTCGTCACCGAGGCACTTCAGCGCGGACACCTGGTCTCGGCCTTCGGTCGGGACACTTCACAGATCAAGGAGACCCGCGAGAACATCACCTGGGCCGACGTCGACGTCCTCGACGCGGCGAGCATCGCGGCCGTGCTGCCCGGCCTGGACGTGCTGATCAGCGGATTCCAGCCGGGCAACGCCGCCAAGGACTTCGCCGACACCGTCCGTCGCTCCATCGCCGACCCCACGGTCTACGCGACTGCCGCCCGCGCGCTGCTGACGGCACTGGAGAGCCACCCCAGGACGCGCCTGATCGTGATCGGCGGTGCCGGAAGCCTGGAGGTCGAACCGGGCGTGGTGCGCGCCGACCGTGACGAGCTGATCCATGAGAGCCTCGACGCGCTCGGACTGCCCCGGGAGTACGCGGCCGCCGTGCGCGGCCACCGGGACGCCCTGACCGTCCTGCGAACCTCGAATCGGCTGTGGACCTACTTCAGCCCGGCCGAGGACATCGCTCCCGGCGAGCGTACCGGCCGTTTCCGGACCGGTGGCGACCAGTCCGTCCTGGACGCGGACGGACGCAGTCGCATCTCGGTGGAGGACGCCGCGGTCGCCCTGGTCGACGAGGCGGAGCTGCCGCGCTTCGTCCAGCGCCGCTTCACGGTCGGGTACTGAAAGGCCGTAGTCGAGATCCACCCGGGAGCCTCTCTCCTCGCCGTGCTCCGGCAAGCCGCTCCGCACCCGATCGGGTGAACGGCAAAGGTGCCGGGCGATCCCCCCGCGGGATCGCCCGGCACCTCTCGTACGGGCCCGCTCAGTGCTGATGGCCGGCCGGGGCGGCGGCGCCTTCCGTCGTCACGGTGAAGGCCGCCGTGTGGACGGTGTCCTGGTGCTTGAAGTCCAGGAAGAGGCGGTAGCTGCCGGGGCTCGGGGCGGTGGTGGTGAAGCCGATCTCCGGGCCCGGGGTGCCGGTGTCCGGGTGGACGTGCAGGTAGGCGAGGTCGCCGGCGCGCAGGGCGACGAGGTGGCCGTACGCGCCGAGGTAGGGCTGGAGGTCGGTGACCGGCCGGCCGTCCTTGCTGACGGTGAGGGTGAGCGTGCCGCTGCGCCCGGGCGTGAGGTCGCCGCCGAGGGTGACGGTGTAGCCGTCGACGGTGACGGTCCGTCCGGTCTCCGGCAGCGGGGCGGGCCGCAGGTCGCCCGCGGCGTGCAGGTCGGCGCCGAGGGTGAGTCCCTCGCTGGCCCCGGCCGGGGTGAAGTCCGCGAAGACCCGGTACTCCCCGGCGGCGGGGACGGCGGTCTGGGCGCTCCAGGTGCCGTCGGCGGCGAGGGTCGGGTGCAGGTGCTGGAAGGTCGACAGGTCGCGCGGGGCGACGATCAGGTGCAGGTCCTTCTCGTGCTGCTGCTGGTAGGCGGTGACGGGCTTGCCGTCCGTGCCGAGGATGCGGAAGCGCAGGTCGGTGGGGGAGCCGGCGGTCACGAACGGGTTCTCGACGCTGAGCGTGTAGCCGCGTTCGGAGACCTGCAGTCCGCCGGGCAGGTGCTCGGCGCCGCCGTCCGTCGGTTCCGCGCCGTGCCCGGCGTGCCCGCCGTGCGCGGTGGTGGCGGGCTTGGGCGAGGGGCCGTTGCCGGTGGCGTGGCCGACGCCGAGGGCGAGGCCGAAGGAGGCGGCGAGTCCGGCGGTGAAGGCGGTGATGCGCAGCGGGGTGTTCATGGCGGCGTTTCTCCTCGTGATGCGGGACGGCGGGACGGCAGGACGGCGGGACAGAAGGGGGACGGGCCGGGCGCTCAGGCCCGCATGAGCCGGGCGATGGCCTGGGTGGCCTCGGCGACCTTGGCGTCCGCCTCGGCCCCGCCGCCCGCGATGGCGTCGTGGACGCAGTGGGCGAGGTGGGAGTCGAGCAGCTGTAGCGCCACGGACTGGAGGGCCTTG
This sequence comes from Kitasatospora sp. NPDC001225, assembly GCF_053597855.1. NCBI lineage: Bacteria > Bacillati > Actinomycetota > Actinomycetes > Kitasatosporales > Streptomycetaceae > Kitasatospora > Kitasatospora sp. NPDC001225. Next base: position 64,165 of record NZ_JBSFJC010000034.1, on the reverse strand, counting down.
GTGGCGGCGGAGACCTGGGTGAGCGTGTCGATGCAGTAGGTGTCGGTGTCGACCATGCGCTGGAGGCCGCGGATCTGGCCCTCGACGCGGCGCAGGCGGCGCAGGAGCTGGTCCTTGTCGTTGTGGTAGCCGGCCATGGGGTCCTCCTCGGGTTCCGGCGGGGGCTCGGTGCGACGTGATGCGACTTGATGCGGTTCGACGCGCCTTGGTGCGTCTCGATGCGGCTCGACGCCGCTCGATGCCCACGAGTGAATACCCCATGGGGGTATCAAGTCAAGCAGTCTCCGCCCCTCCAAAAATACGGGCAGGGGGTATCCGTCAGGGCTTGCGGCCGATACCCCTCAGGGGTATAAATGAACCCGGCACCGCCCGATACCCCCCATGGGTACGAGGGCCCGGCCGCCGAACGTACCGCACGACGACGTCACGAGGAGCGACGATGACTACGCAGGCACCCGCCTCAGCGGAGGTGGAACTCTCGATCGGCGGCATGACGTGCGCCTCCTGCGCGGCCCGGATCGAGAAGAAGCTCAACCGGATGGACGGGGTCACGGCCAGCGTCAACTACGCCACCGAGAAGGCGAAGGTCTCCTTCGAGGGCGGGGTCGAGGTCGCCGACCTGATCGCCACCGTCGAGGCCACCGGCTACACCGCCGCGCTGCCCAAGCCCCCGGCCGCGGAAGGGGGTTCGGGCGCCGGGCAGGCCGAGCCGGCCGACGAACTGGCCCCGCTGCGCCAGCGGTTGTTCACCGCCGTGGCGCTCGCGGTGCCGGTGATCGCGATGGCGATGGTGCCGGCCCTCCAGTTCGACAACTGGCAGTGGCTGTCGCTGACCCTCGCCGCGCCGGTCGTCACCTACGCCGCCTGGCCGTTCCACCGGGCCGCGTTCACCAACGCCCGGCACGGCGCCGCGACCATGGACACCCTGGTCTCGCTCGGCACCACCGCCGCGTTCCTCTGGTCGCTGTGGGCGCTGTTCTTCGGCGACGCCGGGATGCCGGGCATGCGGCACGGCTTCGAGTTCACCATCGCCCGCGGCGACGGCTCGTCCAACATCTACCTGGAGGCGGCGGCCGGGGTCACCGCCTTCATCCTGGCCGGCCGCTACTTCGAGGCGCGCTCCAAGCGCACCGCCGGGGCCGCGCTCAAGGCGCTGCTGGAACTGGGCGCCAAGGACGTGACGGTGCTGCGCGGCGGGGCCGAGGTGCGCATCCCGATCGCCGACCTCGCCGTGGGCGACCGCTTCGTGGTCCGCCCGGGCGAGAAGATCGCCACCGACGGCACGGTGGTCGAGGGCGCCTCGGCGGTGGACGCCTCGATGCTGACCGGCGAGTCCGTCCCGGTCGAGGTCGGGGTCGGCGACAACGTCACCGGCGCCACCGTCAACGCGGGCGGCCGGCTGGTGGTCGAGGCCACCCGGGTCGGTGCCGACACCCAGCTGTCCCGGATGGCCCGGCTGGTCGAGGAGGCGCAGAACGGCAAGGCCGCCGCCCAGCGCCTCGCGGACCGGATCTCCGCGGTCTTCGTCCCGATCGTGATCACCCTCGCGGTGGCCACCCTCGGCTACTGGCTGGGCACCGGCGAAGGCTGGACCGCCGCCTTCACCGCGGCCGTCGCCGTGCTGATCATCGCCTGCCCGTGCGCCCTCGGCCTGGCCACCCCGACCGCCCTGCTGGTCGGCACCGGCCGCGGCGCCCAGCTGGGCGTCCTGATCAAGGGCCCGGAGGTCCTGGAGTCCACCCGCAAGGTCGACACCATCGTCCTGGACAAGACCGGCACCGTCACCACCGGCCAGATGACCCTGCTCGCCGTGCACACCGCCAGCGGCGTGGACCGGGCCGAGGTGCTGCGCCTGGCCGGCGCCCTGGAGCACGCCTCCGAGCACCCGATCGCCCGGGCCATCGCCACCGCCGCCGCCAAGGCCGGCGAACTGCCCGCCGTCGAGGGCTTCGAGAACGTCCCGGGCCTGGGCGTCCAGGGCGTGGTGGACGGCCACGCCGTGGTGGCCGGCCGGGAGGCCCTGCTGAACGAGTGGTCGCAGTACCTGCCTGAGGCGCTGGCCGAGGCCAAGCGCACCGCCGAGGCGGCCGGCCGCACCGCGATCGCGGTCGGCTGGGACGGCGAGGCCCGGGCCGTGCTGGAGGTCGCCGACGCGGTCAAGCCGACCAGTGCCGAGGCCATCGGCAGGCTGCGCGCCCTGGGCCTGACCCCGGTGCTGCTCACCGGCGACAACCGGCTGGTGGCCGAGGCCGTGGCGGCCGAGGTCGGCATCGGGCCGGAGCACGTGATCGCCGAGGTCATGCCGCAGGACAAGGTCGACACCGTCAAGCGGCTGCAGGCCGAGGGCAAGGTCGTCGCGATGGTCGGCGACGGCGTCAACGACGCGGCCGCGCTCGCCCAGGCCGACCTGGGCCTGGCGATGGGCACCGGTACGGACGCCGCCATCGAGGCCGGCGACCTCACCCTGGTCCGCGGCGACCTGCTGGCCGCGGCGGACGCCATCCGGCTCTCCCGCAAGACCCTGGCCACCATCAAGAGCAACCTGTTCTGGGCCTTCGGCTACAACGTCGCCGCCCTGCCGCTGGCCGCGGCGGGTCTGCTCAACCCGATGATCGCGGGGGCCGCGATGGCCTTCTCCTCGGTCTTCGTGGTCGGCAACAGCCTCCGGCTGCGCCGCTTCCGCTGAGCAGCTGGGCAGCTGAGCCGCGGAGCCACCGAGCCGCTCCGCACCGCCGGGCCGCTCCCACCGCCGGGCCGAGGCCCCGGAACCCCGCCAGGGTTCCGGGGCCCCGGTGCGCGCCGCCGCCGCAGACCCTGGCCGACCAGCGCCGATCGCCCGCGACTAGAGTCCGACCCATGGACGAAGACACCGCGCTCTGGCACCGGATCGCCGACCTCCTGCCCGCCGACGCCGCCCAGGGCGTCAAGGACTGCCAGGCGGTCGGGGAGCAGGAGAGCGGGCTCGGTCTGCTGGTCGAGGGCCTGCTCGCCCGCCAGATCCCGATCGGCGGTACGGACCGGGCGCAGATCTCCGTGCTCACCGAGGAGTGGGGGGAGCGCGAGCGGCTCGCCCCCGGCCTGCTGCGCTGCCCGGGCGACGGCGCGCCCGCCCCGGTACGGCTGCTGGACGGCGAGCGCGACGAGGCCGAGGTGGTGACGGGCTGGAGCGAACCGGAGCTGGCCGACCTGGTCCTCGTCCCGTGGATCGGCTGCACCCGCTGCGGCCGGACCCTGCTGCGCGCCCACACCTGGGAGCCCTGGGACGACTTCTCGTACCACGCCGAGCGCTACGTGATCAGCACGCCGGACGGCCGCCGGGCGGAACGGATCCTCCCGCGGGACGCCGCCGGAGCGGCCTTCGCCGAGCTCCTCCACGGCTGCCCGGAAGCCACGGCCTGACCCCCTCCGACGAACTGTTCCAGGGCTGCCCGGAAGCGCGCTGACGCCTAACCCTCCTCCGGCAGCTCCACCGCCTGCCAGCGGTACGCCGCGTCCTCCTGCCACACCTGCAACTCGCCCTCCACCACCGCCGCCAGGCACAGCCGCCAGTCGTCGCCGATGGCCAGCGCGACCCGGGTGGCCGGGCGCAGCGTGGGCCGCCACCAGCGCGGCCGGCGGGACGCGCCGCCGGCCGGCAGCCGCAGCCGTACGCCGCCCGCTCCGGCCAGTGCGACGGTCGGGCCGCCGCGGTGGCCCACCATGGCGAGGCCGAGCGAGGGCTCGCCGTCGCCGATCTCCGTTCCGGCCTCCGTTCCCGCCCCGGCTGCCCCCGCCCCCGCCCCCAGCGTGTGCAGCTGGACGGAGCCGTCCGCCCGCAGCACCGCGGCCTGCGGTCCGGCGGAGGTGCGGGCCAGCGCCCCGGCGCGCAGCGGACCGGCCGGGCCCACCGGGACGGGCGGTCGGGCGGCGCCGGGCCGCCAGCTCAGCAGCCGTTCGCGGTGCTCGACCAGCAGCAGCCAGCTGCCTGGCCGCTCCTCCTCGGCGGCGAGCACCCGGTCGGCCGGGCAGCCGGGGTGCTCCTGGCCGGTGAGGGTGCGGCCGGGCGCCCAGCGGTACGAGCGCAGCGCGCCGCCGACGGCCGCCCACACCGTCATCTCCCCGGCCGAACCGACCGCGCCCGCCAGGCCGTTGACCCCACGCGCGGCCTCCCACCAGCCCGCGGCCGTACCGACCCACAGGGTGCCGCCGCGGTCCTCGGCGCAGACCACCAGCTCGCCCGGGTGTCCGGCCCAGCCGGCCGTCAACTCCCGTACGGCGGAGAGGCCCTGGCCTGCCGGGAGGGCCCGGCCGGGGCTGCCGGGCCCGGTCAGCGCGGTGCCGTCGGCGCCGCCGGTGACCACCAGCGGGCGCCCGGCCGGGTCGGGCAGCACGGCCAGGCCCGCGGTACGGGCCACCGGCCGGTGGGCGCGCAGCAGTTCACGGCCGCGGGCGGCCCACGGGCCGAGCGGGGCGGGGCGGCGGTCCGGGTCGCGGGCCAGCGGCTCGCAGGCCCAGCGCGCCAACTCCTCGCCGTAGCCCGCCGCCAGCAGTTCGGCGCGGGCCTGTTCGGCGGCCAGCCGGTGGTCCAGGCGGCCGTGGTCGGGCAGCAGCAGGGTGCGGGCGAGGGTGCCGACCGCGAACAGGTCCTTGGCGGTGGTCGGGAAGCCGCCGACCTGCTCGGCCTCCGGCGGGACGTGCCCGGGGGTGAACACCGCGACGGTCAGGGCGTGGTCCAGCGGGGCGAGGAAGGTTAGGTCGATCAGCTTGACCTGCCCCTGGCCGTCCACCAGGACGTTGGCGGGGGAGATATCGCGGTGCACCCAGCGCTTGCGGTGCAGCTCGTCGACGATCCGGCAGAGCCGGGCCAGCACCTCGGCCACCGCCGGCGGGCCGCCGCGCTGGCCGCGCGCCCAGGTGTGCAGCGGCACGCCCTCGACCCAGGGCGAGATCTGGTAGCCCAGCAGCGCGCCGCCGGGCGGGGTGCCGGGCCGGTGCGGGGAGGGGCCGAGCAGGAAGCTGGGCACGACCAGGTCGGTGACGCCCAGCCGGTGCGCGTTGTGCGAGACGTCGTCCCAGCGGCCGAGCCAGCGCCGCACCTCGCCAGGGTCGCGCTCCAGCATGATCTTCGCGGCGACCAGTTCCTTGCGCCCGTTGTGCCCGGTGCGGACCGCCCGCCACACCTCGGCCTCGCCGCCCCGGTGGTGGAACTCCAGGAGTTCGTACTGCTCGGGGTCGAACTCCGGCCCGAACCGGAGCCCGGGCACCCAACGCGACTCCGACACTCGACCCCCGACGGTTGACCGCTGTTGACGCGCCGGTTCAGGTACCGCCGGCGCGCTGCTGGCTGTGCTGCCGTTCCGCTCCCGACGAGCTGCTGCTGTGCTGCTGTCGTACGGCTGCCGCGCTGCCCAGGATAGTGCGCTTTCCTGTTCGGCTGTCCGATCGAGGGCCTATTCTGATGGCGCCCGAGCAACATCACGACACGACGTCAACTCATGATCTCCAGAAGCCAGTTGGTCATGGGATGGATGGTGTCCGAACCCAGGGGGACGGTGCATGGCGCTGTTAGCGGTGCTGCTGGTCGTGGTGGCGCTGGCCGGTGCGGCGGCCGCCGTCGTGCTGGCCCGCCGCCGTCGGGCCCTGGACGCCGCGACGGTGGCGAGGGAACTGGCCGCCGCCGCCGCCCGGCTCGCCGCCGGCCGGGACGCCCAGGCCCGCCGCCGCTACGCCCGGCTGGCCCGCCGACTCGCCGACGCACCCGGGGAGTTGGGCCCGCAGCGCGGCCTCGCCCTGCTCGGCCAGGCCGAGGCCACCGTCCCCACCGGCGACCAGGAGGCCACCCTCGCCCTGCACCGCGAGGCCTACCCGCTGCTCGCCGACCCGGCCCGGCAACTGCCCCGGTGGAGCCTGCGCCTGCTCGCCGAGGAGCGGCTGCGGGCACCCGACGGCGACCTCGGCCCGCTGTTCGCCCACCTCCAGGCCACCGCCGCGGGCGCCGAGCCCGGCGCGGAGGCCGAGACCGTCGCCCGCACCGTCGACTGGCTCCAGCGCCGCTGCCGCGACGGCGCCCCCGAGCAGCGCGAGGACACCACCGCCCGCGCCCTCGCCGCCCTGCCCGGCCGGGACTGGCCGGTGCTCGCCCGGGCCGCCCTGCTGCGCGCCACCGACCGGGCCGTCGAGGCCGAGGCCCTGCTCGCCGCCGCGGCCCCCTCCGGCAGCGCCGAACTCTGGTTCCGCTGGGGCGCCCAGCTCTACACCCTGCACCGCGACGAACCCGCCGTCGCCGCCTTCGACGAGGCGCTGCGCCGCGGCCCCGGCGAACCCTCCCCGTGGGGGCGCGGCCCGGCCCTGCGTGCCGACGGCCTGCTCTTCCGCGGGCTGGCCCGCCAGCGCCTCGGCGCCACCGAGGCGGCCTGGGCCGACCTCGCGGCCGCCGCCGGCGAGAGCCCGGCCGACCCCCGCCCCCGCTACGCCCTCGGCCGGCTCGCCCTGCTGCTCGGCGCCGACGAGCGGGCCCGGGAGCAGTTCGCCGCCGCCCTGACCGTCCGGCCCGGCTTCGCCCCGGCCCGGTTCGGCCTCGCCCTGGTGCACGAGCGCGCCGAACGCCCCGCCGAGGCCGCCGCCGACTACCGGGCCGGCCTCGGCGCGGCCCCCGACTGGCGCCCCGCCCGGGTCCGGCTCGGCGCCGCCCTGCTCGCCGCCGGGCGGGCCGAGGAGGCCGAGCCGCTCCTGCGCGCCGAGGCCGACAGCGAGGCCGCCGCCGGGGCCGAATCCGGTACCCGGGCCGGCACCGAACCGGGCACCCGCTGGACCGCCGTCGCCGCCTTCCACCACGGCCTCGCCCTCGCCCGCACCGGCGACCCGGCCGGCGCCCTCACCCGCTGGGAGGCACTGGACGACGAGGACCTGCGCCCCCGCCGGGCCCTGGCCCGCGACCGGCTCGCCCGTACCCGGCTGGACACCGACCCGACGGCCGCCCGCGAACTCTGGCAGCAGGCCACCGCCGAGCACCCGGACGCCCCCGGCTACCGCGCCGCCCTGCGCGAAGCCGCCCTGCGCGAGGCCGCCCACCTGCTGGTCACCGGCCGCGACCACGCCGAACCGCGCCGCCGCGCCGCCGCCGCACTCGCCCTCGCCGACACCCTGCCCGGCGCCCTCACCCACCGCCAGGCCCGGCTGCGCGCCGCCCTCGCCCTGGCCGAGGGCACCCCGGAGCCGGTCGCCACCCTGCTCGACGCCGGCCACGGCCCGCGCGACCGCTACCACCTGGCCGCCGTCGCCCTGCTGGCCGGCCGCCCGGCCCGGACGATCGCCCTGCTCGGCCCGCCCGACCCGGCCGGCGACCCGGCGACCGCCCGGCTGCGCGCCCTGCTCGCCGAACGGGCCGGCAACTGGGCAGCCGCCCTGGACTGGTACCGGCACTTCCTCACCTCCGGCACGGCCGTGGCGGAGCCGGTCGGCGACTGCGCGCTCTGCGACCGCCCCGCCACCGGCACCTGCGGCGGCTGCGGCCGCGAGGCCTGCCCCGACCACCAGCACGCCCCCGAGGCCGCCGCCCCGCCCCGCTGTGTCCGCTGCTCCGCCCCCGCGCTGCGCGCCGTCCTCGACTGCGCCCGCCGGGCCGGCACCCCCGAGCAGGCCGAACCGGTGCTCGCCCGCTGGGCCGTGGCGCTCGGCGACGGCGTCGCGGCCGTGCCCGTCCGGACCGACCTCGCCCTGCTGCGCGCCGAACTCGGCCGCCTGGACGAGGCCCTGGCCGGGGTGCCCGCCGAGGCCGGGGCGGCCCGCGCGGCCGTCCTGGTCCGCCGGGCCGGCGCCGCCCTCGCCGCCGGTCGGCTCGGCCAGGCCGCCGTCGACCTGCGCCAGGCGCTCCAGCCCGTCCCCGGCGACGGGGTGCCGGGGCGCGAGGTGCCGGGCCGTGAGCGGGTGGCCGGCGCGCTCGCCCTGCTCGCCGAGCACGAGGCGCACCAGGCCGTCCTCGACGGCCGCCACCGCGAGGCCTGGGAGGCCTACCGCGAGCTGCTGATCAGGGACCCGGCCCACCCCCGGGTGCTGCACGCGCTCGGCCTGGCCGGCTACCGGCTCGCGGCCGGTGCCTCCGATGCCGCCGACACCTCCGATGCCGCCTCCGACGCCGCCGACGGTCCCGACGCCCCTGATCAGGAGGTCTGGGCCTGGACGATCGGCAGCCTCGTCGCCGCCCTGCACCAGCCCGAGCTGTGGGCCGAGTCCGCCCGGACCACCGGCCGCACCGCCGAGCCCCAGCGGCTGGCCGCCGCCCGCGCCGGACTGCTCGACCGCCTCCGCGACGACCTGCGCGCCCTGGACCGGGCCGCCGGGCGCAGCGGGGACGAGGTCACCGCCTGGACGCTGCGCCTCGGCCTGGAGACCCACTGCGCGGACGCGCTCGCCCAGGAGGACGTCCGGATCACCCTGCCCGGCCGCCCGGCCCGCCGCCTCGCGCTCGGCCCGACCCTCGACCGGCTGCTGCGCGCCGAGCCCGGAGCGGACGGCTGGGCCGAGGCCTTCGAGCAGGCCGTCCGGCCCTGGCGGCAGCGCCCGTCCGGTCCCGACGCGCCCGCTCCCACCCGGGCCCTCGGCCTGTTCGGCGAACTCGGCCCGCAGCGCTACCTGCAGCTCCAGGGCCGGCAGGCCGCCGCCGTCGCCGCCCTGGACGCGGTGCCCGAGCAGCGGCGCGGCGAGGACTGGCAGGAACTGCTCGGCGAGTCCCTGGTCAGCCAGGCCCGCGAGCACCACCGCAACCAGGACTGGCGCGAGGCCCTGGACAGCCTCTCCCGCGCCCGGGCCGTCCCCGGCGCCCGGCTGCCCGCCGACGCCGCCGCGATCGCCGCCGAGTCCGGGGTCCGGGCCGCCCGCGCGCTGCTCAAGAACAGCCTGGACGACCAGGCCGGAGCCGCCGAACTCCTGGAGAAGGCCCTGGCGTTGGCCCCCGACGACCCCGAGGTGCGGGGCGACCTCGGCGCCACCTACGCCCAGTGGGCACGCAAGATCAACAACGAGGACAAGGACTACTCCCGCGCCCTCGGGCTGCTGGAGAAGAGCCTGGAGCTGGTCCCCGGCGACCCGACCGCCCGGCACTTCCTGGAGGCCGCCCTCGGCAACCGGGCCGGCCAGCTCAGCCACCCCGACGCCACCGACGCGGAACTGGAGGAGGCCGCCGACGCCTGGCGGGCGCTCGTCGAACTCAACCCCGACCCCGACCACCGGATCGGCCTGATCTTCGTCCTGCGCCAGCTCGCCCGCTCGGCCGCCTTCGCCGACGACCACCGGCGCGCCGTCGCGTGGATGGCCGAGGCGCTGCGCGCCGACCCGGAGTGGGAGGGCGGGGTCGAGCACGAGGCCCCGCGCCGGGTCTCGGTGCTGATCGCCAACCACGTGGTGGACGCGATGCAGGACAAGCCGTTCGCGGACCAGGCCGCGATGCTCGAGAAGGCCAGGTCCTACGACGACTCGACCGACATCCGCCGCCTGATGGTCAGCCTCTGGCGCGGCAAGGCCATCAGCCACTACGAGGCCCGCCGCTACCGGGCGGCGATCAAGCTGCTGGAGGAGGCGCTCGAACTGTCCGGCACCCAGGAGGACACCGACCAGCTGTGCCGCGAACTCGGCATCGTCTACGGCTCGTTCGCCGTCCAGCAGGCCAACGCCCGGAAACTGCGCGAGGCCAAGGAGCTGGCCCGCACGGCCGTCGAGTACAGCCCGGACGACCCTGAGCTGCACGCCATGCAGATGCGGATCAGGTCGCTCTACTGACGGCAACCGCACGGCAGTCGGGAGCGTCCTGGACCGTACGCCGCAGACCGTACGCCGCAGGCCGAGCCGTCACCCGAAGCGCCGACCGAACCGCCACCGCCACCGTGAGGAGAGAGACCTCCCGCCATGCCACTGCACGAACCGTCGCCGTACGAGGTCCTGGGCATCCCGCTCACGGCCGGCGTGCGCGAGATCAACCTCGCCGTCGGACCGGCGATGCGGGCCGGCCGGTACACCCGGCAGCAGATCCAGGAGGCCGCCGCGCTGCTGCGCAACCCGGACCGGCGCCTGGAGGCGGACCTCCAGCGGCCCCTCCCGCCGGAGCCGGTCGACCAGGCCGCCGAGCTGCTCGCCCCCGCACTCGTCGAGCCGCTCCTGGTGATCGAGCGCCCGCCGCTGCCGCCCGCCGCCCTGCCCGCCCTCCATCGGGCCGAGCTGGCCGCCGACTTCACCGAGCCCGCCCCCGGCGGCGCCGACCCCGAACCGCCCGTCCCCGCCCGCTACACGGCGGACCTGTCCGTGCTGCCGCAGATCGAGGTCCCAGATTGACTTCCCCCCTCCTCCGAAGGAAGGGGTTCCCCTCAGCCTCGCGGCTGAGCCGCTGCGCGTCGCGCAATGGTCGGGACTACTTCCTGCTTCGCCGACGACCGCCCGCCCGGAGTACTCCGTTGAGGCCTTACACCGTCTCCACAGGCTGCTGCCGCCAGTCCGGCGGCCAGGATGTTGCGTGCCGCGTTCACGTCCCGGTCGTGGAACGCTCCGCAGCCGCATGCCCACTCGCGGATGTTCAGTGGCATCGTGTCGCGGATCACTCCGCAGGCCGAGCACAGCTTGGAACTGGGGAACCACCGGTCGATGGTCATCAGGTCGCGGCCGTACCAGGCGCACTTGTACTCCAGCATGGTCCGCAGCTCGGTCCAGCTCGCGTCGCTGATGGCACGGGCGAGCTTGCGGTTCTTGAGCATGTTGCGGACCGTCAGATCCTCGATCACGACCGTTTGGTTTTCACGGACGAGTCGGGTGGTGAGCTTGTGCAGGAAGTCCCTGCGCCGGTCGGCGATCTTCGCGTGGACACGGGCGACCCTGCGCCGAGCCTTCTCCTGGTTCGCCGATCCCCCGGCCTTGCGGGCAAGGTTGCGCTGGGCCTTGGCGAGGCTTCCGCGATCCTTGCGTTCGTTCCTCGGGTTGGTGATCCTCTCCCCGGTGGAGAGGGTCACCAGGCTGGTGAGACCGACGTCGATTCCGACCGCCGCGTTCGCCGGGGCGGCCATCACCGGCCGGTCGTCGCACAGCAGGGAGACGAACCAGCGGCCGGCCGCGTCCTGCGACACGGTGACCGTGGACGGCGAAGCCCCCTCGGGGAGTGGCCGGGACCACACGATGTCGAGCGGCTGCCCCATTTTCGCCAGGGTGAGCCGTCCGCCCCGGAGCCGGAACGCGGATCTGGTGTACTCGGCACTCTTCCGGGACTTCTTCCGGGACTTGAACGTCGGGTACTTTGCGCGATTCTGCCAGAAGTTCGAGAACGCCCCCTGCAAGTGCCGCAGGGCTTGCTGGAGCGGAACGGAGGAGACCTCGGAGAGGAATGCGAACTCCTCGGTCTTCTTCCACGCCGTCAGCATCGCCGACGTCGTGTTGTAGTTCACCCGTTCCCGGTGCAGCAGCCATGCTTCCGTGCGGGCGGCAAGCGCCTTGTTGTAGACCAGGCGTACGCACCCGAACGTGCGCGACAGCTCTGCCGCCTGTGCATCGGTCGGATAGAAGCGGTACTTGAACGCCCGCTTCACGTGGGTGGATGCCACGGATCACACGTTAACACTCACGTTTGTGACCATGTGACAGAAGGTCATCTACGGGGATTCCGCGCTGCCTTGACGGTGGTCCGGCTATCCATGCCCCGCCGCGCGGGAGCTTCATTTCCTCCCTCGGCCAAAGTCGGGGGTATCCACGAAGGAGTCGTGATGACCGATGCACCCGCCGAAGCCCCGGCCGGCGGCCACCGGCCGCTGGAGATCCCGCCCGGCGTCGAGGACGTCGACCTGGAGCAGGCGTTCGGCCGACTGCTCTTCCGGGCGTCCCTGTTGGGGAGCAAGCTGACGGAGCAGAAGCAGGCCGCCCGGGCCGAGCAGCGCGAACTGCTGGGCATCCTGGTCGAGGTGGACGACGCGCTCGCCGCCCTCGGCCTGGACCGCGAGCTGGTGGCGCTCGGGCGCGGCGCCGGCCTGGAGGCCACCCGGCGCCGGCTGCTCGGGCAGCTCGCCAAGGCCAGGGTGCGGCCGATGCGGCTGGAGGGCATGACGGCCGACCCGGACCTGACCGAGATCGTGGGCACCGAGGCCCGGTCCGGGGTGGCGCCGGAGACGGTGGTGCGGACGGTGGTGACCGGGTTCTTCTGGGGGGACGAGGTGCTGCGCCGGGCCCAAGTGGTGGTCGCCGCACCGGAGTCGGAGCCGTACTCGGACCCGTACCCGGAGCCGGCGGTCACCGAGCCGGAGGCGTCCGGGGCCGCCGGGGCCACCGAGGCCGCCGAGACCGTCGAAGCCTTCGAGACAACGGAAGCCACCGAGGCCGTCGAGCCCGAGACGCCCGAGTCACCCGAGGCGGACGACGCACCCGAAGCCGCCACGCCGGTCACCCGGGCCCAGCCCAAGGCGGCCCCGCCCCGGGCCCGCCGCCGGGCCAAGGCCGTGGCCGAGCAGGCCAGGCAGACGAAGCGCAAGAAGTAGCCAGGACCACGAGGGGCAAGAGGGGAACGACATGTACCGCACACTCGGCATCGACCTGGGCACCACCAACTCCGTGGTCGCCCACCTGCGCCGGGGCGAGCCGCAGATCATCTTCAACCGGCAGAACCAGGAGGCGACGCCCTCCGTGGTCGGCAGCGGCCGCAAGGGCGAGCTGCTGGTGGGTTCCACCGCGCGCAGCCGGATCGCCGTCGACGGCGCCAACGTGATCCGCTCGGTCAAGCGCTTCATGGGCCGCAAGTTCAAGGACCCGCAGGTCCAGGCGGCCCTGAAGGAGGTGGACTACAAGGTCACCGCGGGCACCGACGGCGACGTCAACGTCTGGTTCAACGGCCGCTCGTACACGCCGATCGAGATCTCCGCGATCATCCTGCACCGCCTCAAGGAGGACGCCGAGCAGCGCTTCGGCGAGCCCTTCCACCGCGCCGTCATCACCGTCCCCGCGTACTTCGGCGAGCGGCAGGTCGCGGCCACCCAGGAGGCGGGCCGGATGGCCGGCCTGCACGTGCTGCGGATCATCAACGAGCCGACCGCCGCCGCCCTCGCCTACGGCATCACCTCCGAGGCGGGCGAGGAGGGGAGGACCGTCCTGGTCTACGACCTCGGCGGCGGCACCTTCGACATCTCCATCCTGCTGCTGGTGCCCGGCTCGGTCTCGGTGCTCGGCATCGAGGGCGACAACCTGCTCGGCGGCGACGACTTCGACCGGGGGATCACCACCGCGCTGCTGGAGGACATCCGCGAGGAGTACGGCGCGGAGTACCAGCCCGACCTGCGCGACCGTCCGAAGATCGCCGCCACCGCCGAGACCATCAAGATCGAGCTCTCCCACCAGGAGTCCTCCGAGGTCATCCTGCCGGGCCTGGGCGCCGGACAGCTGGTGCTGGAGACGGAGTTCGAGCGGGCCCGCTTCGAGGAGCTGATCGAGGCCCGGATCGAGCGCACCATCGAGCTGACCCACAAGGCCATCATGCAGGCCAACCTGACCGTCGGGGACATCGACGAGGTGGTGCTGGTCGGCGGCTCGACCGCGATCCCGCTGGTCGCCCGCCGGCTCGGCGAGGTCTTCGGCCCCCGCCGGATCCGGCGCGGCGTCAATCCGATGCAGTGCGTGGCGCTCGGCGCGGCCGTGCAGTCCGCGCTGGTCGGCGAGGTGGAGTGCCCCGAGTGCCGGGCCCCCGGCGACCTGTCCGCCTCCAACTGCGCCAACTGCGCCGCCGGCCTGCTCGGCGGCGACCGGGTCTCCTGCCCGACCTGCCACCTCCCGGTCGACGCCGGGGTGGCCTCCTGCCCCAAGTGCGAGCAGGCGCTGGACGGTTCGGGCGGCGGCGGGACGGTCCCGCGGCAGGCCACCCGGGCCACCGCCGTGGTGCACGGCGGCAACTGCCCGCGCTGCGGCACCCCGGCCGCCCCCGGCGTCACCGCCTGCGAGCTGTGCGGCGAGCCGCTCAACTCGGCCGCCCCGGGCCACACCAGGGTGGCCACCACCGCCGCCGAGGACGTCGGCCTGCGCTGCGCCTCCTGCGGCCTGGTGAACCCGCCGGGCTGTGAGGTCTGCCCGGGCTGCGGCGAGCTGGCGCAGGTCACCAACCCGTTCGACATCACCCCGAAGAACCTCGGCATCGAGCTGAACGACGGCCGCCTCGCCGTCATCATCCCCAAGAACACCAGCTACCCGACGAGTTCGCCGGTCAGCCGGGAGTTCGTGGTCTCCGGCAGCGGCCGGCAGCGGCTGGAGGTCGCGGTCTACGAGGGCGAGCACGAGATCGCCCAGCAGAACGAGCTGATCGGCCACCTCACCCTGCGGCTGCCCGAGGGCCTGGGCGGCCGTACCCCGGTGGAGGTCGCCTTCGGCCTCGACCGGGACCGCACCATCACGCTGTCGGTGCGGATCCAGGGCGGCGCCGAGAAGACCGTCAAGCTGGAGCGGGTCACCCTCGACCCGGAGCTGAAGGTGCAGGTGGAGGAGCAGCAGCGGCAGATCGAGTCCTTCACCGACCGCTGGGGCGGCGAGCTGACCGAGGCCGAGATGCGCGAGGCGCAGCGGCTGATGGACACCCTGGACGACCTGGCGGCCGGGCAGACCCGCGGCCAGTCGGTGGACGCGGCGCTGGAGCGGGCCCAGCAGCAGCTCAAGGCCCAGCGCTGGGTGCGCGGCTCCGAGGCGTACCTGAGCCTGTTCATCCACTACTGCGAGAAGCTCCTCGACCCGAGCGACCTGGACCGGCTGCGGTCGGTGGCCGCCGAGCTGCGGCTGCGCCGGGAGGCCGCCGACTGGGACGGCGCGGTGCGCTCGGCCCGCAAGGCGGACGAGCTGTGCGACTCGCTCGGGCACACCATGCGGATGCTGACCATGTGCAACATCTACGTGACCCAGAGCATGGTCTCGCCCGCCCTGGCCCAGCTGATCATGGCCGAGCTGCGCGGGCTGGACGAGGCCGTGGAGGCGCCCAACATGGCGGACGTGAACACCCACATGTCGAACCTGCTGGCCCTGTACGCGCAGGCGCAGCGGGAGCTGGGCAGCGAGCCGGCCCAGGAGTCGCTCGGCCCGGTCCGGCCGGAGGAGGCGGGGCCGCGATGAGCGCCGTGGACGCCGTGGACGCCGTGTCCGTCCCGGGCGCCGGGGGCGCTGTCGCGGCCCTTGGGGCCCCGCCGGTGCCGTGCCCGCTGTGCAGGGTTCCGGCGGACCCGGTGACCCTGCGCTGCCCGTCCTGCCGGGAGGACCTGTCCGTGCTGTTCCGGCTGCGTTACGCCGGACGGATCGACTACAACCGCGCACTGGAGGCCCTGGCGGCCGGGGAGGGGCCGCTCGCCCTCGGGCTGCTGCACCGCGCGGTGGAGGCCGAGCCGGGCCTGCGTCCGGCCCGGGACCTGCTGGAATCGCTCGGTGGCGCCGGTCCCGAGGGCGGGGAGCCGGTGGGTCGGGAGGGCGACACGCCCTAGACGGGCGAATCCGGCGTGCGGAGGAGCGCATCCCTTGTGATCGTGGGCGAGGTGTGATCGTCACACTTCGACCCGCTCTGCTCACAAGGAGTGACGCAATGCGTATGCGTACCACCTTCGCCGCCACCGCCCTCGCCGCGGTGACGGTCCTCGTCGGGGCCGGCACCGCGTCCGCCGGCGACGCCACCGCCAACGGGGCCGCCATCGGTTCGCCCGGCATCCTGTCCGGCAACGTGATCCAGGTCCCGATCAACCTGGAGGCCAACGTCTGCGGGAACTCGATCGACATCATCGGGCTCCTCAACCCGGCGTTCGGCAACACCTGCATCAACAAGTGACCCCGCGCGCTGGGGCCGTCCGTCGACCGTGACGGGCGGCCCCAGCGCCGTGTCCGTACCCCCGTTCGGGGGTGGCGGCGCGGGGCCGGCGCCCGCGACCATGGACCCCGTCCCGCACCGCCGTCCCCAGGGAGCCCGCCCGTGCCGACCACGCCGACCCCGCGCAGCTACGCCTCCGGCACCTCGGACGTCCCGCTGCTCGGCGACACCATCGGGGAGAACCTCGACCGCGCGGTGCGCGCCTTCCCCGGGCGCGACGCCCTGGTCGACCGGGCCACCGCCCGCCGCTGGACGTACGCCGAACTCGCCGCCGACGTCGACGCCCTGGCACTCGGCCTGCTGGAACTCGGGATCGCCAAGGGGGACCGGGTCGGCATCTGGGCCCCCAACTGCGCCGAGTGGACGCTCACCCAGTACGCCACCGCCAAGCTCGGCGCGATCCTGGTCACGGTCAATCCGGCCTACCGCGCCCACGAGTTGGAGTACGTGCTGAACCAGGCCGGCATCCGGCTGCTGGTCGCCGCCGAGCGCTTCAAGACCTCCGACTACGCCGGGATGATCTCTGAAGTGCGGCCCCGCTGTCCGCAGTTGGAGCACGTCCTGCTGCTCGGCGGCCCCGACTGGGACGCGGTGACCGCCGCCGGACGGCGCGCCGACCCGGCCCGACTCGCCGAACGGCAGGGCGAGTTGGCCCCCGACGACCCGATCAACATCCAGTACACCTCCGGGACGACCGGCTTCCCCAAGGGCGCGACGCTCTCCCACCACAACATCCTCAACAACGGGTATTTCGTCGGGGAGTTGCTCGCCTACACCGAGCGGGACCGGATCTGCGTCCCGGTGCCGTTCTACCACTGCTTCGGCATGGTGATGGGCAATCTCGCCGCCACCTCGCACGGCGCCTGCATGGTCATCCCCGCCCCCTCCTTCGAGCCCGGCGCCACCCTGGCCGCCGTCGCCGCCGAGCGCTGCACCTCGCTGTACGGCGTGCCGACCATGTTCATCGCCGAGCTGGCCGACCCGGACTTCGACCGCTACGACCTCGGCAGCCTGCGCACCGGCATCATGGCCGGCTCGCCCTGCCCGAGCGAGGTGATGAAGGAGGTCATCGGGCGGATGGGCATGGCGCAGGTCTCCATCTGCTACGGCATGACCGAGACCTCGCCGGTCTCCACCCAGACCCGGGTCGACGACCCGGTCGAGCGGAGGGTCGCCACGGTGGGCCGGGTCGGCCCGCACCTGGAGGTCAAGGTGGTCGACCCGGCCACCGGTCGGACCGTCCCGCGCGGCGAACCCGGCGAGCTCTGCACCCGCGGCTACTCCGTCATGCTCGGCTACTGGGGCGAGCCGGAGCGCACCGCCGAGGCCGTCGACGCCGCCCGCTGGATGCACACCGGGGACCTCGCGGTGATGGACGGGGACGGCTACCTCGCCATCACCGGCCGGATCAAGGACATGGTGATCCGCGGCGGCGAGAACCTCTACCCGCGCGAGATCGAGGAGTTCCTCCACACCCACCCGGACATCCTCGACGTCCAGGTCATCGGCGTCCCCGACGCCAAGTACGGGGAGGAGCTGATGGCCTGGATCCGGATGCGGGAGGGCGCCGAGCCGCTCACCGCCGAGGCCGTCCGCGGGTACTGCGCCGGCCGGCTCGCCCACGTCAAGATCCCGCGCTACGTGCACGTGGTCGAGGAGTTCCCGATGACGGTCACCGGGAAGATCCGCAAGGTCGAGATGCGGGCGCAGGCCCAGCGGATCCTGGGGCTCTGACCGGGGGCGCGCCTCCGCCCGGGCGAGTCCGGGGAGCGCGCCGGCCCGCCCGGCGGGAGAGTGTGATCATGCTCGACGTCACAGTGGAACGCCTGATCCCCCTCCCGCCCGCCACGGTCGCCGCCTACGCGATGGACTGGCGCCACGACTCCGAGTGGACCCGGGGCATCCGCAGCGCCACCCTCACCCGGGAGGCCGACACCGGCGGCTTCGGCGCGGGCGCCGAGGTCACCCGGACCGCGCACTTCCTGGGCCGGTCCTTCTCGTACGTGCTGCGCGTGTCGCGCCACGACCCGCCGACGGTGCTCGACATGGTCTCTGTCGCCGGGCCGATGCCCATGCGCGTCACCTACACCTTCGAGCCCACCCGGACCGGCACCTTCGCCCGCATCCGCGTCCGCGGCGGCCTCCGCCTGGCCGGCCCGCTGATGTCCCGCCCGGTGCGGTCCGCCCTCACCGCGGACCTGCGCGCCCTGGAGTCCCGCCTCGGCCGCTGACGCCCGCCCCCCGCGCGCGAACGCGGACGGCCGGCGCGGGCTGCTGCCCGTCGCCGGCCGTCGAGGTCCGTGTCCCGGTTACCGCGCGCCCCACTCCCGGTCCGTCGGCACGATCTCGCGGCCGAGCGGCATCAGCGAGATCGGGATCATCTTCAGGTTGGCCCACCCGAAGGGGATGCCGATGATCGACAGGAACAGCGGGATGCTGGTGACCAGGTGCCCGATCGCCAGCCACCACCCGGCGAAGACCAGCCAGATCACGTTCCCGACGCACGACGCCGGCCCGGCGTCCGGCCGCTCCACCGCCGTCCGCCCGAACGGCCACAGGATGAAGCCGGCGATCCGGAAGGAGGCGATGCCGAACGGGATGGTGACGATGAGCACGCAGCAGATGATTCCCGCGAGCACGTAGGCAAGCGCCATCCAAATGCCGCAGAAAAGCAACCAGATGACGTTGAGGATGAACTTTATCGCCTTCATGGTCGGTACCTTCTCACGGCCGGTGACTTGCAGCTACGACCGTGGCATGCCCGTGGGCGGCTGTGTCCACGCCCCTAAGGGGTGGTTCTCAGGGTCCGGTCGGGGGCGTGGGGTGGTGGCCGGGTTCCCGGGGCGGGGCGGTGGGCATCCGAGAAATATTGGTATAGACCTAGTCGGCTAGCTGGCTTAGCCTCCCTGTGGTGACGAGCGGGACCATACGGGGGTATCTGCTGTGCTTGAGGTGCTGGGCATCGAACCGTCGGCGGAGGCGGTGTACCGGCTGATCGTGGAGGAGCCGGGGTTCCGGGTCGTCGACATGGCCGAGCGGTTGGGGTGGAGTGAGGAACGGGTGCGGGTCGCGTTGAACCGGTTGGCCGAGCTGGACCTGGTGAACCTGGAGGACGGCTGCCGGGACGCGGTGCCGTTCAATCCGGACGTCGGGTTCGGGTTCCTGCTCTCGCGGGCCACCGCCGACCTCAGCCGGCGCCAGCGGCAGATCGAGTCCGCCGAGCAGGCGGTGACGGCGCTGAGCGCCCGGTTCAACGCCAACCGGGCCTCGCGGTACGAGGTCATCCACCGGCTGGAGGGGCTGGACATGGTCCGCAAGCGGCTGGAGGACCTGGCCTCCACCGCCGAGCGCGAGTGCCTGTCGCTGCTGCCCGGCGGCGCCCAGCTGCCGGACACCATGGACGCCAGCGAGCCGCTGGACCGGCAGGCGCTGGAGCGCGGGGTGCGGATCAGGAGCGTCTACCAGGAGAGCTTCCGCAACGACCCGGCGACGCTGGAGTACGTCCGCTGGTTCACCCGGCTCGGCGGGCAGGCCTGCACGGTGCCCTTCCTGCCGCTGCTGCTGGTGGTGGTGGACCGGGAGACCGCGCTGGTGCCGATCGACCCGCAGGACGGCCGCGCGGGCGCGCTGGAGGTGCGGACCCCGGGGGTGGTGAGCGCGCTGGCCCTGCTGTTCGAGGAGTTCTGGGCGGCGGGCACGCCGTTCGGCCAGGACCCGCGCCGCAACGAGCACGATCTGACGCCCCAGGAACGGGAGTTGCTGCTCCTGCTGAGCATCGGCTGCACCGACGAGGTGGCCTCCCGGCGGCTCGGGCTGTCGCTGCGCACGGTGCGCCGGATGAGCTCCCAGCTGATGAACCGGCTGGGCGCGCGCAGCCGGTTCGAGGCGGGGGTGCGCGCGGCCAAGGAGGGCTGGCTCTGACCGACGGGCACGGGGCCGGGGCCTGTCCCGCACGACAGGCCCCGACGGCTGGCGGGAGGTCCGGTCAGGCCGCGGTGTCCAGCCGTCGGCGCTGCTCCTCGTCGAGGACGAGGTCCAACGCGCCCAGGCTCTCCTCCAGTTGGGCGACGGAGCTGGCGCCGACCACCGGGACGGTCGGGACGGGGTGGCCGATCAGCCAGGCCAGCACCACCTGGTTGACGGTGGCGCCGGTCTCCTCGGCCACCTCCGCCAGTACGGCCAGCCGGGCCTTCGTCTCCGGCCGCTCGTACTCCGCGCGCAGCGGGCGGTCCGGGCGGCAGTACGAGCCGCCGAGCAGCGGGGAGTAGGCGAGCAGCGCCATCGACGGCCGCGCCGCGAGGTACGAGAGCAGGGCCTCGTCGGCGTGCTTCTGGACGCCGAAGTCCGCGTCGGGCCTCGGCCGCAGGTAGCTGTGGCGCTGCTGGATGCACCGGTAGCCGGGCCAATCCCGGTCGGCGGCAAGGTCGTTGGCGTCGGCCAGCTGGGCGGCGCTGTGGTTGCTGCACCCGAGGGCGGTGACCTTGCCGTCGGCGACCAGCCCGGCGAAGGCGCCCATGGTCTCCTCGACCGGTGTGGCCGGGTCGGCCACGTGCGCGTAGTACAGGTCCAGCCGGTCGGTGCCGAGGCGGCGCAGGCTGCCCTCCGCCGCCTCCCGCACCGCGCGGGCGGACAGGCCCTCGATGTGCTCGGGGAAGGGCAGTCCGGGCACCGGGCGGGCGCCGAGCTTGGTGGCGAGCACCAGGTCGTCGCGGTTGCCGCGGCGGGCCGTCCAGCGGCCGAGCAGTTCCTCGCTCTCGTAGCCGTTCGCACCGGGCGCCCAGAAGGCGTAGTTGTTCGAGGTGTCGATGAACGTCCCGCCGGCTTCCGTGAACCGGTCGAGGATCGCCGTCGAGGTCTCCTCGTCGACGGTGGTGCCGAAGGTCATCGCGCCGAGACAGAGCACGCTGGCCGACTGGCCGTCAACTCCGAGGCTGCGGTACCGCATCAGTCTTCCCTCCAGGGGGATTGGCAGTGGTGTCGCCGGGCGCGGCCGGGGCAGTGCCCCGCCGCGACCTGGTCACCAGAATCATTACCCCGGCGGTGCCCAGTTCGGCCACTGTGCAGACCAGCCGGGAGACGATCGCGGCCGCGCCGGCCGTGGAGACCGGCACGACCGTCGACAGCGACAGCACCAGGACCATCTCCCGGGCGCCCAGGCCGTCCGGGAGGACGATCGTCAGCGTGCCCGCCACGGTGGCGAGCGCGAAGCCCCCGACGCAGGCCGCCAGCGAGCGGCCGGGCGGCCCGCCCAGGGCGACCACGATCAGCCACAGGTGCAGGCCGGCCGAGAACCAGGACAGCAGGGCCAGGGCGAGCGAAACCCGCACCGCGCGGGGCGAGTTGCGCCCGGACGGCGGCGGCCGGCGGAACAGTCGGGCGCCGTGCTCCACCGCCGCGCCGATCAGGCCCGGACGGACCACGAAGCAGAGCAGCACCAGGACCGGCAGGGCCAGCCACCAGGTGTTGCCGCCGAGCACGGCGGGCGCGATGCCGAGCGCGGCGAGGCAGGCGGTCAGCATGGTGATGCCCAGGCTGACCACGTAGGTGGTGACCATCCGTCCGGCCGTGGCCCCGTACTCGGCGCCCAGCTGGATGTGCGCGAGCAGTCCGAAGACCGGGGTCGGGAGGAACTTGCCGAGCAGCCCGCAGAAGAAGATCCGGGCGCTGCCGAACAGCCCGACGGGCGGCCCCAGGTCGTCCAGGACGGCCCGCCAGGACAGCAGGCCGAGCAGCAGCCCGCCGACGTTCGTCAGTACGGACACCGCCAGCAGGGCCAGGGACCAGCCGTCCGCCATCCTGGTCACCAGGCTCCAGGCGTCGTTGCGGGCCACCGCGACCAGGCCCGCGACGCCGGCCACCAGGAGGACGGCGGTCAGTAGCCGCCGCCGGCCCCGCGGCGGGCCGGCCGGACCGCCCCCGGACGCGTCCGCTGTAACACCGTCCGTCGCGACGCCGTCCTTCGTGACACCGTCCGTCATGACGCCGGGTGCCGCGGCCGCCGGAAGCCGCGTTCGGTGAGCGCCCGTACCGCGCCCCGGGCGACGCCCGCCACCAGTGCGGTGTGCAGCAGGAAGTGGTAGCCGACGAACACCGGGTAGTACCGCAGCCCCTGGTCGCGCACCACGAACCGGGCCAGCCCCGGGTCCGCCACCGCGAACCAGGCCACGCCCAGGGCCGGGAGGACGGCCGCCTTGGGCGTGAGCAGCAGCAGCGGCAGACTCCCCCAGGTGGCGGCGGTGGCCAGCACGCCCGGCATCCGGTTCGCCTTGAGCGCCCCGGGGCTGAATCGGTGGGCGCCGGCGAACGCCACCAGCAGCTGCGAGCGCCGGTACTGCTCGCCGAGCAGCGCGCCCAGCCGCTCCACGTCGTCGTGCCGGCCGGTGATGCGCTCGGTCAGCAGGATCGGGTACTTCGCCGCCAGCCGCTCGCTGTACTCCACGTCCTCGGACTCGCGCAGGGTCTCGTCCAGCGGGCCGATCTCCTCGTACACCTCCCGCCGGATCGCGCACATGGCGAAGAAGACGGTGCGCACCCGGCCGGTGGCGCGCCGGCGCCACCAGTACTCGTGCAGGACGCGGTAGCGCTCGACCGGGCCGTCGTCGAACAGTGCCCGCTTGCCGACCACCCCGTGGACGCAGCCGAGGTCGGGCTGCTCCGCCAGCAGGGCCACGGCGTTCGCGACCGCGTCCGGGTCCAGCGCGATGTCGGAGTCCAGGAAGAACAGGATCTCCCCGGTGCTCTCGGCCGCCCCGCGGTTGCGGGCGACGGACACCCCGCCGTTGCGCTGGGTGATCAGCCGGACGGGGTAGCGCCGGACGATCTCCGGGGAGCGGTCCGAGCTGCCGTCGTCGACGACGAGCACCTCGTGCACGGGGTAGGTCTGCGCGAGGGCGGACTCGACGACCGCCGCGATGGTCTTCTCGTAGTTGTAGTTGGGGATGATCACCGACACCGTTGGTCGTGCCTCGGCCGTGCGTGCGTCCGGATCAGCCATGTGTGCCTCCCGTTGCGGGCCCGGTGATCCAGGCGTCCTGGCGGAGATGGTCGGATGTGCCCTCGGGGCTGCTCAGCGAGTAGCGGTGGGTCCGGGAGCCGTGTGCGGTGAACGCCCAGTCGAAGCGCCACCAGTCGTGCCAGCTGCCGGCGTCCCAGGACATCGGCAGGATCGTGTCGCCCGCGTCCGCCGCGTCC
This sequence comes from Kitasatospora sp. NPDC001225, assembly GCF_053597855.1. NCBI lineage: Bacteria > Bacillati > Actinomycetota > Actinomycetes > Kitasatosporales > Streptomycetaceae > Kitasatospora > Kitasatospora sp. NPDC001225. Next base: position 41,154 of record NZ_JBSFJC010000034.1, on the reverse strand, counting down.
TGGGTGAGGCCGCGCAGCTCGTTGAGGTCGCCCATGCCGGCGTTGGTGTTGAAGTCGCCGGCGATGAACAGGGGGTCGGGGTTGGCCCGGACGTCCCGGACCAGCCCGTCGAACTGCTGCCGGCGCTCCCGCTGCCGGCGGTGCACGTCGGCCGGGAAGTCCTGCGGGGGCATCCCGTAGGCGACCGGCACGAGCATGTGGACGTTGTAGAAGGACATCACCGAGCCGTTGACCGCGAGGTCGGTGCGCAGCACCTTGGCCCCGGCGAAGACGCGCGACCAGTCGCCCTCCCCGCGCGCCCGCAGCTCCTGGTCCGGGCCGACCGGCGGCTGCGCCACCACGGGGAACCGGGAGAGGGTCACCAACTCGCCCCGGGTGACCACCTGGTAGCCCGGGAACTCGCGCTTCAGCCGGGCGGTGTCGTCCACCTCGCGGGCGCCGTCGGCGCCGGCCGCGTCGTCCCAGTGCAGGTACTCCTGGAGCAGGTACACGTCGGCGTTCTGGGCCTTGAGGTAGGCGTAGAACCGGTCCGGGTCCACGTCGGAGCCCCAGTACTCGGTGTTCTGCGCGACGACGTGGATCGCGCCGGGCGGCACCGTCCGGTCGGCCGTCGCCGCGGCCAGCGTCAGTCCCGACTGGTCCAGCCCGACGGCGAGCGAGAGCACGCCCATGACGGCGGGCCAGCGCACCCGGCCGCGGCCGCGGCGCAGCCGGACGGCGAGCGCGGCCAGCAGCACCAGCAGCGGGACGCCGAGCAGGACCGGGGGAGGGGCGGCCCCGGGGACGACCCAGAACCAGGCCCGGCCGGTCAGGGCCTCCTGGAGCGCGCAGAACAGCAGCCACCCCGCGCTCACCGCGGCCAGCAGCCGGACCGGCCAGGTGGCGGCCCGGTCGGCGAGGAACCAGGACCGCCGGGGCCGGGGGAGCGCGAAGCGCCCGGGCTGAGGGGCCGTCACCATGACTGCACCGCCAGCAGGAGTCCGAAGCCGGTCAGCCACAGTCCGCCGACGGCGAGCATGGTCCGGTCCGTGAAGAGGGTCCGGGTCGGTTCGCCGCCGCCCTCGCTGACCAGCAGGATCTGCAGGTAGCGGGCGATCGCGAAGACCGCCAGCGGGGTGGAGAGCAGGATCCGCAGCTGGCGCATGCCGCCGGCCGCGGCGTCGCTCTGCAGGAAGGACACGTAGGCGAGCACGGTCACCGAGGCGGCGAAGGTGACCATGCTGTTCAGGAACGGGACGGAGTAGGCGCGCAGGGCCGGCCGGTGCAGCTCCGAGGGCCCGCCCTGCACCGAGGTCAGCTCGTGCCGGCGCTTGCCGAAGCCGAGCAGGATGCAGACCGAGAAGACGCAGAGCAGGAACCAGGAGGAGATCGGGACGGAGGCCGCCATCGCGCCGGCGCAGACCCGCAGCACGAAGCCGGTGGCGATGACGAACACGTCGACCACCGAGACGTGCTTGAGGACGAAGCTGTACAGGATGTTGGTGACCGCGTAGACGAGCACGGGGACGGCGGCGGCCCCCGCGGCCGCCGAGCCGGCCAGCAGGGCGAGGTAGAGGACGGCGCCGAGCACGATGGCGACCGGGACCGGGACGGCCCCGGAGGCGATCGGGCGGTGGCGTTTGACCGGGTGGCGGCGGTCCCGCTCCCGGTCGGCGAGGTCGTTGACGACGTAGGTGGCCGAGGACGCGAGGACGAACAGGACCAGGACGGGCAGGGCGCCGGCGACGGCCGGCCACGGCGAGGCGCCGGACGCCAGCAGGGGCAGCACCAGGACGACCGCGTTCTTCGGCCACTGGAACGGTCTGACCAGCCGGAGCAGGCCGCGCACCAGCGAGCCGCGCCGGGGCTCCCCGGGCAGCCCGGACCCGCCGGGCTCCTCGGGCAGGTCGGCGGGCGGGGGGCCGGTGGCCCCGTCGGGCGGATGCACCGGCGGGCCGACGAGGCCCTTGCGGTACTCGCTCGCAGTACTCACTTCCGTTCCCTTCGCTGCTGTCAGAAGAGGACCTTGACCGTGCGCAGGGCACCCTCGCGCCAGCGGTCGGAGTGCGTCCGGCCGGTGGTGCCGGCCACGGCGGACCGGTTCGCGCGGTACCAGGTGAAGCTGCGCTCGATGGCGGTCGCGTTGGAGTGGCGGGGGGTGAAACCGAGCACCTCGCGGGCGTCGGTGATGTCGACGCAGGAGTCCCGGGTGAGCTTCTGGACGAGGCGTCCGTAGACCGGGGACAGCCGCAGCGCGGCCAGCGTCCGCAGGGCGGCCTTCGCCGGGCCGAGCGGCAGCGGGACGACCCGCTTGCCGTGGCCGGCGAGGTCCAGGACGACCTGGCAGTCCTCGCGGAACGAGCCGTACTCGGCCGCGCCGACGTTGAACTCCCGGTTGACCCGCTCGCCCGGCAGGGTCAGCACCGCGGTCACCAGGTCGCAGAGGTCCTCGACGTCCAGCATCTGGTTGAGGGTGTGGCCGCCGCCGAGGACGGGGAAGCCCCGGCCGTCGAGCGCCCAGTCGAAGAGCATCGCGAAGACGCCCAGCCGGCCCGGGCCGATGAAGGTCTTCGGGCGCAGGACGGGCACGCACATGCCCCGGTCGCGGTAGTCGGCGCACAGCCGCTCGGCCGCGATCTTCGCGGCGTTGTACGGGTCGACCGGGACCAGTGGGTGGGTCTCCGGGGTCGGCGTGCGCTCCGGCAGGCCGTACACCGCGGTGGAGGAGATGTGCAGCACCCGGTCGGTCCCGGCCCGCCGGGCGGCGTCCAGGACGGTGCGGGTGCCGTCGACGTCCACCGAGCGGATCTCCGCCGCCGGGTGGCTCGGCAGGGCGGCGGCGCCGTGCACCACCACGTCCGCCTCGGCCGCCAGCCGGCCGAGCAGGGTGCGGTCCCGGACGTCGCCGACCACCGCCTCCACGGAGGGCAGGGCGGCGAGTCCGGGCGGCAGCGGGCGGCGGTCGAGGGCGACCACCCGGTGGACGGGCGAGCTGCCGAGCCGTCGGACCAGGGCGCTGCCGAGGAAGCCGGCCGCGCCGGTGAGCAGCACGCGCTGGGGGCGGGCGGTGGAGCGGGGGCCGTCGGGCGTCACGGGGCTGTCGGTGGTCACGGGCGGCCTGCCGGCGGGGTGGTCGGGCCGGGGGCACCGGCCAGCGGCGGACGGGCGGCGCCCGCCGGCGGCTCCTGGCGCCGGTACAGCCGCCGGAACCGCGGGCTCAGCAGCCACTGGCCGGCCCCGACCGCCGCGCCCGCCGTCACCGCGGTGCCCGCCGCGAAGTGCAGGGCGGTGTACGCGACCGCCGTCGGTACCCCGCGCTCGCGGACCAGGAAGGCGTGGAAGCCGCGGTCGGCGAGCACGGCGCCGGCCGCCAGGGCGGCGGTGGCGGGCAGCGTCCGGCGGGACACCAGGGCCAGCGGCAGCGAGGCGACCGCGCCGGCCGCGGCGAGCGCGGCGACGGCCCGGGAGCGGGTCTCGAACCCGCGCATGAAGCCCCGGTGGTCCACGTAGAGCGGCACCCGCAGGCGCGCCCGGCGGAACAGCTTGCGGACCAGCCCGGACAGCTGCTCCTCGTCGTTGTGCCGCCCGACCACCGCGGAGCTGAGCTCGATCCGGTGGGTGGCCGACAGCCGTACGCCGAAGTCGATCTCCTCGGTCTGGCGCAGGGCCGGGTTGAGCCCGCCGGAGTCCAGGAACAGCGACCGGCGGATGGCCGCCAGGGCCGAGAACCAGGGGGTGACGGTGCCCTCGGAGCTGATCCGCCAGTAGTACGACTGGAGGATCCGGTAGTCCCCGACCCGGGTGGTCGGCAGCAGCGGCTCCTTGGCGGTGATGCCGCACACCGACCCGGTCTCCGGGTCGGCGGCGAGGCGCTCCACCGCGGCGGCGACCGAGGTCGGGGAGAGGCCGACGTCGGCGTCCAGGAAGAACACGATCTCGCCGCGGGCCTCCCGGGCACCGCGGTTGCGGGTCTCGGCGGGCCCCGCGTTGCGCTCCTGGCGGACCAGTCGGCACGGGTACTTCTCCGCCACCAGGGCGGAGTCGTCGGTGCTGGCGTCGTCGACCACGACGATCTCGAGGTTGGGGTAGGTCTGGGCGGTCACCGCGTCCAGGCAGGCGGGCAGTGTGCGGGCGTCGTTGTAGAGCGGGATGACCACCGACACCAGGGGAAGGGTCATGTCTGTCCTGTTCAGGCCGCGGGGATCTCGGGCAGGTCCGGGTCATCGTCGGACGGGTTGACCCGCGCCTCGCTGATGATCTTCCGGTCGTCACTGGTCAGGCAGCGGCCGGTGGCCAGGTCGAACTCCCAGTCGTGCAGGCGGCAGGTGAGGATGCCGTCCCGGTGGGAGCCGAACCGGACCAGGTCCGCCTTGAGGTGGGGGCAGAGCCGCTGGACGACGTGGTCGCCGGCCCGGGCGCGCTTCTCGGTCTGGCTCAACTCCGCGTAGTAGCCCTCGACATAGGCCATCCGCTCGGTCGAGAGAGAGGCGAAGAAGGTGGTCACGAACTCGTTGAAGGGCCCCTTGCGGGCGGCCTTGAAACGGCAGGACAGGAACAGCTCGTTCGCCCAGTCGGGGCAGCGCTCGGCGACCATCCGCTCCATCAGCGGCCGGGGCAGCTCGAAGCGGTAGCGGCACTCCTCGCCTGCCCAGCGGGCCACCCGGCGGTCCAGGAAGTCGAACAGGATCTGCTCGGCGGGTGCGGTCCCGGCTCCGGTCCCGCCGTCGGCTCCCTCCTCGGCTCCGGCCGCGTCCGGGGTGTCCACCACCTCGACCAGGACCCGGCCGTTGATGCCCTCGCAGGTGCGGTCGGCGTACTGCAGCAGCGGCTCCACCCACTCCCGCAGGCCGGTCAGCAGGTCGGTGCGGGTGGTCGGCCAGCCGGCCTTCTCCGCGCGGATCCGGTCGGCCCGGCGGGCCTGGTACTCGCGCAGGTAGCCGGTGCGGTCGTCGCGGATCCGGGCGACCGTCCGCTCGTCGACCTGCTCCAGCCGGCAGCTGCGGTCCGGGCCCAACTCGGCCACGGTGCCCGGCAGGAGGAGGTGGGTGTTGGTCACCCCGCGCTCGCGGAGGAAGTCGAGGAAGACCCACTGGTCGGGGAAGATGTTGGCGTCGTCGCCGTCCAGGTCGTTGAGGTGGAAGAGCTCCTCGTCCAGGAAGCAGGGCGGCCCGGCGAACGGGAAGACGTGCTCGGCGCCGTACTGCTCGACGTAGTTCAGCGCGCGGGCCATGCCGTTGCGGCGCTTGCGGCGGCCGACGGTCTGCTTCATCCGGGCGGGGAAGTCGTACACCATCGGGTACCAGATCGCCCCGGAGTACTGGAGGAAGTGCCCGGCGAGCGGCCCGAAGGACCTGATCCGGGGCTCGTCGACCGGGCGGGCGTCGTTCTGGTTGAGGATCCGGGTGCCGTTGTCGTCGATGAGGATCGCGGAGTCGCCGATCGGGCCGTCGGTCGGCGAGGTGAGCGCGTTGACCATCACCTGGACGCCGCCGTCCAGTTGCGTCGGTTCGAGGTCCCGGGTCTGGACGAAGTGGCGGAAGCCGAGGTCCTCCAGGGACGTCCGCAGGTCGCGGACCGGGTAGTCCGGCAGCAGGACGACGGTGTCCTTGGACATCCGGGTCCGCAGCCACTCGGCGTCGAAGTGGTCGTGGTGGAGGTGGGAGACGTACAGGTACTCCGCGGTGTGCAGTTGGGCGGTGTCCATCGCCTCGTTGTCGGGGAACGGGAACCACGAGGCGAAGAACGCCGGATTGAACCAGGGGTCGCAGAGGATGCGCCCGGCACTGGTCTCCACGAGCAGGCCGGCGTGGCCGACGGATGTGATGCGCATGAGTCTCCAATGGCGGTCGAGCGACTTCAGGGGGAGGCGGCCGGGGAGAGGCAACGGCCGTGGGGGGAGCCACCGTTGGGGGAGCGGCCGCGGTGCCGTCCGGGCGGGCGTCAGTGGCCGTCCGTGGGCCCTGTCAGCGGTCGTGGGCGGGCGTGAGCGGGCGTGAGCGGCCGTGAGCGGTCGTCAGCGGCCGTTAGTGGCCGTCAGTGGGTGTCGCGCCGCGGGCCGGCGGGCCGGTCGAGCACGTTGAAGTCCGCGACGGCGAACCGGGCGAGCGCCGTCGGGCCGGCGACGGCCCGGTGGGCGATCGCGATGGCGCGGCCGACGGCGTCGGTCAGGTCGCAGCCGGCGAGGTAGAAGGTCAACCGGACACCCCGGGGGGTGATGTGGACGTGGAGGTGCTCGACGCCGTCGCGGGCGGACGTGACGCTGTCCAGGGCCGAGAGCACGGCCCCGACGGTCGGCCGGGCGCCCGCCGACCCGCCTGTCGCGGCGGTCAGCAGCACGCCGACGAGGTGCACCGGAAGTCCTGGGAGCTCTGGGGGGAACCGGCCGGTCAGCCCCAGGAGAAGCCGCTGCCCACCGCGGCCGGGAAGGCCTGCGGGAGCGGGCGGAAGGGAAGCGGGGCGACCGGCGCGGTGGCGAGCCCGGTCGTCGTCCGGCGTACGGGGCCGCGGGAACGCGCGGAGGTGAACATGGGGAAGTCCTCCGAATCCTGGGGGGTTTCGGGCCGCTCTCGTTCGTCCGCGGCCTCGGTGGTCCCAAGATTCGCACGGGCCCCGGTGCGCTCACACGGGTTCAGGGTGACACCAAACGCGTGGCAGCTTCGGGCCAGGAAGGGGACGTCGCGCCGACCCCGGATGAGCTGCGCGGCAGTCGACTTGGCAGGTTTCGGTCAGGCGGAAGGTGTCAGCCCGCCACCGTCGCGCGTTCCGCGATGCGGACAGCCGGCGGCCGCCCCCGGGAGGGAATACGTGCAGGTCCCTCGCGTGGACGGCTCGGTCTCGCGAGGGACCTGAGGGTGGGTCCGGGGCCGGAGCAGGCCGGTGCCACGACTGGGGTAGCGTTCCTTTGCCTACCCTTGACCCGGAAGACCTGATGATCGAAGCAAGCTACTCGGCCGTCCCCGCCCTCCTGCTCGTGTTCGCCGTCCTCGGGTCGGCGCTCGCCCTCGGAACCGCCCGGTGGGCCCGCCGGAGAGGCATGGCGGTCCCGACGGCGGTGCTGTGGGGACTGAGCCTGGCGGGCGAGCTGGCGGTGACGCTGACACCGACGGCCACCGGGTACTCGGGGCCGCCGAGTTGCACGATCGGGCCCGGCATGTGGGCCGACGCGACGGCGCAGCAGGGGCTGATGAACATCGCGCTCTACCTGCCACTGGCGTTCTTCGGCGTGCTGCTCTTCCGACGGCCGGTCACCGTGCTCGCGGGCTGCGCGGTGCTGTCCGCCGTCACCGAGGTCGTCCAGACCCTGCTCGGGACCGGACGCGCCTGCGACGGTGCGGACTTCGTCGACAACGCGGCCGGCGCGCTGCTGGGGACGCTGCTCGCCGCCGGCTGGCTGTTGGCGCGGCGGCGCGGGCTGCCCAGGCTGCGCCGGGACCTCGTCCACGGGCTGGTGCTGGGCGCCGTCGGGCTGGCGGGGGCGGGGCTGGTGGTCCACTTCGGGATCCGCACGTACCGGGACTCGCCGGGCCTCTTCGCTCCGCCGTCCGACGACATCGCGACGGCGCAGCGGGTGGCGGAGGGCGTGTTCGGCCCGCGCACGCTGGTGGACACCACCACGACCACCGCCGACCCCGGGCTCACCCAGCAGATCATGGACGTCAGCACCGACCGCGGCGACCTCCGGATCGAGCAGCCCAGCGGCCGTCTGCTCGCCGTCGCCGCCGCCACGCCCTCCGCCGACGCGGCCGGCTCGCCAGCCCTCACCCCGGAGCAGGTCGTCGCCGCCGGCCGGGCCTTCGCCGACACCTGGTTCGCCGACCGGATCGCCGGCCTGACCCCGACCGTCACCCCCGCCGGCCCGAACGGCGCTGCCCGCACGCTTGGTTACCGCCGCGAGGGTACGGCCGCCGGGCAGCCGGCGGTGCGCCTCGACCTGACCGTGGGCGCCGACGGCCGCATCCTGACAGCCGCCTCGTAGTCCCTGGTCCTCGAACTCCCGTGGTCCGTCCCGGGATTCAGGCAGGACGGGGCAGGTACGCCAGGCCGTGCGCGCCCGCCTCGCCGAGCCGGGGGACCTCCAGTCGGGCCACCTGCTCCAGCGACTCCAGGTCGATGACGTCGACGGTGGAGGAGACGGCGCAGGAGACGTAGGCGAGGCGGCCGTCGGGGGAGGAGGTGACGGTGAGCGGGAAGAGGCCCACCTCGACCGAGCCGAGCCGCTGGTGACCGTCGGCGGCGAAGACCGTGAGACGGCCGGGGAGTTGGCGCCCCAGGGGCGAGCCGGCCTCGGGGACGCTGCGCACCTCGCCGGCCAGCAGCCTGCCGGTCGGGGTGAGGTGGACCGGCAGGGCCGGGGAGTCCGTCGGGAGGACGTCCGTGACGGTCGCGGTCGCGACGTCGATGACGCGGATGCCGGGGGTCGGGGCGGGCGTGGCGGTGGTCGAGAAGTACGGGCCGGCGGCGTAGACCCGGGCGCCGTCGGGGGAGACGGCCAGGCCCTCGCTGCCGGGGACCTCGACCTTGGCGGTCAGCACGCCCCGGTCGAGGTCGACGACCGAGACGAAGGGCGCCTCCTTGTTGGTGGCGAAGCCGGTCCGGCCGTCCGGGGTGATGGCGAACCAGTGCGGACCGGGCGCCTCGGTGTCGATCCGGCCGATCGGGCGGCGGGTCCCGGTGTCGATGACCACGACGCCGCCGGGCCGGTCCGGGCCGCCCTCCACGCTGACGTACAGCCGGCCGCGGGCGGTGTCCAGGGCCAGCCCGTGCGGGCCGTGTTCGGGGGCGAGGTCGACCACGTCGACGACCCGCCGGGTGTCGGCGTCGATGACGGTCACCTCGGTGCGGCGGCCGCTGTTGGCGCCGTAGTAGCCCGAGCGGTAGGCGCTGGTGCACCAGAGCAGCCGCCGGTTCGGGTCGAAGCAGAGCTCGTGCGGTTCGGCGAGGACCCGGACGGTGTCGAGGTGCCGGTCGGTGGCGGCGTCGAAGAACAGGACGTCCGAGCCGCTCTGGCTGACGACGGCGAGGACGTCGCCGGAGCGGTCGGTGCGGTCGGTGTGGTCGGCACGCTCGGTGCGGTCGGTGCGGGAGGGCTGCGACATGAGGACTCCTCGGGGAGGGCTTCGCGGTCTCGCGGTTTCGCGGTCGTTTCCACTGTCGTCGGCAGCCGCGGCGGGAGCCATGCAAGGATCGGCATCGGATAGTTGCCCAGGATGCAAAGACCCAGGTCAGGAGCGGACGGCCAATGGATCTCAACCTGCTGCGGGCGCTGGACGCCCTGCTCCAGGAGAACAGTGTGACCCGCGCCGCCGAGCGGCTCGGCACCTCACCGGCGGCCGTCAGCCGGATGCTGGCCCGGCTGCGCCGCGCCGTCGAGGACCCGCTGCTGGTGCGCGCCGGGCAGGGCCTCGTCCCGACCCCGCGGGCGCTCGAACTGCGGGAGGAGGTCGGCGCGCTGCTGCGCGGCTGCGACGACGTGCTGCGCCCCGGCGCCGGCTTCGACCCCGTCCACCTCGACCGGACCTTCACGCTGCAGGCCGGTGAACTGATGCTGGTACGGACGGCGGGCGCCCTCGTCGAGCGGGTCCGGGCGGAGGCCCCGCGGGTGGACGTGGTCTTCCTGCCGGAGGCGCTGGAGGACGGGCCGGCGCTGCGGCAGGGGCTGGTGGACGTCGAACTGGGCGTGCTCGGCCACCTGGACACGGAGGTCCGCACCCGGCAGCTCCTCCGCGTTCCCCTGGTCGGCCTCGCCCGGGCGGGCCATCCGCTGTTCGACGGCCGCCGGATCACCGCCCGCCGGTTCGCCGCCGCCGACCACATCGGCGTCTCCCGGCGCGGCAAACGGCTCGGCCCGATCGACGCCGGGCTCGCCGAACTCGGGCTCCGGCGCCGGGTGGCGGTGGTCGTGCCCAGTCACACCGGCGCGATGCTGCTCGCCCGGGACAGCGACCTGGTCACCCTCGTCCCCGAGGACTGGCTGCCGGACACCGTCGCCGCGCTGGGCCTGCGCACCTTCCCGATCCCGCTGGAACTCGCCCCGCTGGAGCTGGGGATGGCCTGGCACCCGCGCAACTCGGCCGATCCGGGGCACCGCTGGTTCCGCGAGCACGTGGCGGCCGCGGTGCTGGGGCCGGAGTAGCCCCCCGCGGGGGTGCGCCCCGGCTCGGTCCGCGGTGTGCGGCCGGGATACCCTGCCGGGGTACATGGCGGCGGCTGGGGACAGGAGGCGGAGGATGGTGCGGTCACGGCCGTTCGGTCCGCCGGTGCCGTGGGCGCCGCGCCTGCTGCTGCTCGCCGCGCTGCTGTTCGGCATCGTGACGATGCACACGCTCGGCCATCCGGGCGGCGGGCACGGCGGTTCCGGCGGGTACGGCGGGTACGGCGGACACGGTGGTTCCGGCGGGCACGAGGGAGCGGGGACGCACGCCTCGGCCGTGCACCAGGCGCACCCCGCGGCCGCCGTCCACCACGGCCCGGCCGCCGCGCCCATGGGGGCCGCCTCCGCCGTCGACCCCGCCCTCTCGGCCGCCTCCTCCGTCGACCCGACCATCGCCGGCGGCATGGACCCGATGGCGGTCTGCCTCGCCGTCCTGGCTGGCTGGACCCTGGTGCTGCTCCTCGCCGGCCCGCTGCTGCGCCGCAGCGGCGACGCCGCCGCCGCCGAGGTACGGGCCCGACTGCTGCGCGCCGTCCGCGCGCTGCCCCCGCCCGGGGGCGGGCGGATACTCCTCGCCCGGCTTTCGGTGCTGCGCCAGTAGGCGCGCGCCCGCCGTCCCGTGCCCGCGCCCGCCCTGGAGCGCCCGCGCGCACGTCCACGCGCCCGCTCGCGCCCCGCAGCGCCCGCGCACGGAACGGCCGACGCGACGTCCTGCACACCCACACACCGCACGAGGTGCACTCCGCCATGCGCACACCCACCCGTCGTACCGTCCTCGGCGCCGCGCTCGCCGCAGCCGGGACCGGCCTGCTCACCGCCTGCTCCTCCGGCTCCATGAAGGGCATGGACCACGGGTCCATGAACCACGGCCCCACGAGCGGCACGACCGGAGCCGCCGCCCCGGCTGGCTACCTCGCCCCGAACGGCCCCGAGGTCGCCGCCGCCGAGGCCCGGCGCAACCCCGGCCCGGAGCGGAAGGTCGCGCTCACCGCCACCGAGACCACCCTGGACCTCGGCGGCCGCACCGTCCGCAGCTGGGCGTACGGCGACCGCCTGTCCGGCCAGGAGGTGCGCGCCACCCTCGGCGACACGCTCGCCGTCACCCTCGCCAACCACCTGCCGCAGCCCACCACGCTGCACTGGCACGGCCTCGCGCTGCGCAACGACATGGACGGCGTGCCGGGCGTGACCCAGGCCGACGTCCGGCCCGGCGCCTCCTTCGAGTACCGCTTCGCGCTCGCCCACCCGGGCACGTACTGGTTCCACCCGCACTCCGGCGTCCAGCAGGACCGCGGCCTGTACGCCCCGCTGATCGTGGAGGACCCCAGGGAGCCGCTGGCCTACGACAAGGAGTGGGTCGTCGTCCTGGACGACTGGGTGGACGGCGTCGACGGCAGCACCCCGGACGCCGTCCTCGCCGAACTCGCCCGGGGCATGGGCGGGATGGACCACTCGGGCGGCTCCGGCCACGACATGCCGGGGATGACGGGGATGCCGGGCCACGACATGGCGGGGACGCCCGGCGCGGGCAGCACCCCGAACGCCGCCGGCCCGTCCCGGATGCTGATGGGCGCTCAGAGCCCGCTGCTGGGAGGCGACGCCGGTGACGTCGCGTACCCGTTCCACCTGGTCAACGGCAGGCTCGCGACCGCGCCCGAGACCTTCACCGCCAAGCCCGGCGACCGGATCCGGATCCGGCTGGTCAACGCGGGCGGCGACACCGCCTACCGGGTCGCCCTCGGCGGCCACGAGCTGACCGTCACCCACACCGACGGCCTCCCGGTCGAACCGGCCACCGCCCAGGCGCTGCTGCTCGGCATGGGCGAGCGCTACGACGTGCTGGTGACCGCCAAGGACGGCGCCTTCCCGCTGACCGCGCTGGCCGAGGGCAAGAACGCCACCGCCCTGGCCGTGCTGCGCACCGGCGGCGGCGCCGCGCCCGACGCCGCCGTCCGCCCGGCCGAGCTGGACGGCCGGCTGGTCACCGCGGGGCAGCTCAAGGCCGCCCCGGACGTCCGGCTGCCGGCCAAGACGCCGGACCGCACGGTGAGGCTGGAGCTCACCGGCGGGATGGCGAAGGCCGACTGGGCGTTCAACGGCCGCCGGTACGACCCGGCGCAGCGCTACCCGGTGGCGGCGGGCGAGCGGGTGCGGCTGGAGTTCCGCAACAGCACCGCCATGTGGCACCCCGTCCACCTGCACGGTCACAGCTTCGCGCTGCCCGGGGACGGCCCGCGCAAGGACACCGCGGTGGTGCTGCCGGGCACGACCCTGGCCGTCGACTTCGACGCCGACAACCCGGGCCTGTGGATGGTGCACTGCCACAACGTCTACCACGCGGAGACGGGCATGATGACCGTCCTCGGCTACCGGGCCTGATCGCGGACTCCCCCCCCGCGCGAAAGTGCCCGGGTTCCACCCCGAAAGGACCCCGAACCGCTCCGGCGGTTCGGGGTCCCGCCGTCTCCGGCACCCGGCGCACTCCGGCGTGCCACCGGCACCGACCTGCGGCGTCATGACGATTTCTTAACGCGGCCCGGTAGCGGATCCTTAACGCCGGTCGCATAGCCTGACGCACTGCCGTCGCCCGACGGCGTTTTTACGGGGTCTTTAAACAAGAGGTGCAAGGTGGTTTCGTCGGGTTCGACGGAGACGGCGGAGTCGGACGCGCCGTCGGCGCGAATACGCCTCCGCAGCTGGCTGCTGGAGGACGTGACCGCGGAGAAGCCCGCGCGGCAGTCCGCCGACGAGGGCGCCCCGGAGGCGCCGACCGGGGGCGCGGCGGCGGGGGACTCCGCCGCGCACGGCACGCCCGCCGGCCAGCGCTGGTGGCGGGTGATGTGCCTGACCGGCCTGGACTACTTCTCGACGCTCGGCTACCAGCCGGGCATCGCCGCCCTGGCCGCGGGCGTGCTGTCGCCGATCGCCACCATCGTGCTGGTGGTGGTCACCCTGCTGGGCGCGCTGCCGGTCTACCGGCGGGTGGCCAAGGAGAGCCCGCGCGGCGAGGGCTCGATCGCGATGCTGGAGCGGCTGCTGTCGTTCTGGAAGGGCAAGCTGTTCGTCCTCGCGCTGCTCGGCTTCGCGGCGACGGACTTCCTGATCACCATCACGCTGTCCGCCGCCGACGCGAGCGCGCACCTGGTGGAGAACCCGCACCTGACCGGCTTCCTCGGCGGCAAGCAGGTGGTGATCACGCTGGTCCTGGTGGCCCTGCTCGGCGCGGTCTTCCTCAAGGGCTTCAGCGAGGCGATCGGCCTGGCGGTGTTCCTGGTCGGGACGTACCTGGTGCTGAACGTGGTCGTGGTGGCCGTCGGCCTCTGGAAGATCGTCTCGGCGCCGCACGTGGTCACCGACTGGACGGACGCGCTGACCGCCCAGCACGGCAACCCGATCGTCATGGTCGGCGTGGCCCTGGTGACCTTCCCGAAGCTGGCGCTCGGCCTGTCCGGCTTCGAGACCGGCGTCGCCGTGATGCCGCACATCAAGGGCGACCCCGACGACACCGAGGCGAACCCGGCCGGCCGGATCCGCGGCACCCGCAAGCTGCTGACCACCGCCGCCGTGATCATGAGCTGCTTCCTGATCGCCACCAGCTTCATCACCACGCTGCTCATCCCGGCCGACCAGTTCAAGGCCGGCGGCGACGCCAACGGCCGCGCCCTGGCGTACCTGGCCCACCAGTACCTCGGCGGCGCCTTCGGCAGCGTCTACGACCTCTCCACCATCGCGATCCTCTGGTTCGCCGGCGCCTCCGCCATGGCGGGCATGCTCAACCTGCTGCCCCGCTACCTGCCGCGCTACGGCATGGCCCCGCACTGGGCCCGCGCGGTGCGGCCGATGGTGATCGTGCTGACCCTGATCGGCTTCCTGGTCACCTGGATCTTCGACGCCGACGTAGACGCCCAGGGCGGCGCGTACGCGACCGGCGTGCTGGTGCTGATCAGCTCCGCCGCCATCGCGGTGACCATCGCCGCGCACAAGAAGCGCGAGCGCGGCTGGACCGTCGCCTTCGCGGTCATCGCGGCGATCTTCCTCTACACCACCGTGCTGAACTGCCTGGAGCGGCCGGACGGCCTGAAGATCGGCGCCTGCTTCATCGCCGGGATCGTCCTGGTCTCGCTGCTCTCCCGCCTGCGCCGCGCCTTCGAGCTGCGCGTCACCAGCGTGGCCCTGGACGACGTGGCGGAACGTTTCATCAGGGACTACGCCCACCGGCCGCTGCGGCTGATCGCCAACGAGCCGAACAGCCGGGACCTCGCCGAGTACCGCGACAAGATCCACCAGATCCGCGCCGACAACGACATCCCCGGCGAGGACGACCTGGTCTTCGTCGAGGTGACCGTCCGCGACGCCTCCGACTTCGAGGCCGCGCTGACCGTGCGCGGCGAGGTGCTGCACGGCCGCTACCGGGTGCTCACCCTGGAGAGCTCCAGCATCCCGAACGCGCTCGCCGCGCTGGCGCTCAACATCCGGGACCGCACCGGGCAGCAGCCGCACCTCTACTTCGAGTGGACCGAGGGCAGCCCCTTCGCCCAGTTCCTGCGGTTCTTCCTGTTCGGACAGGGCGAGGTCGCCCCCGTCACCCGCGAGGTGCTGCGCGAGGCCGAGCCGGACCGCTCGCGCCGCCCGCGCGTCCACGTCGGCTGACGGCCTGTCTCTGCTGCAAGGCCCGTAACGCCCCGGCCCGTCCGCCTCGGTCCGTCCGCCCCGGTCCGTCCGCTCCTGGTGAGCGGACGGGCCGTCGGCGTGTCCGGGGCCGAACGACGGACCGCCGCCCGCGCCTGGGCGGGCGCGGGCGGCGGTCGGGTTCGACCGGTCCTAGGAGGGGAGTTCGAGGACCAGTCCGGGATGGATGAGGTCCGGGTCCTCGCCGACCGCGTCGCGGTTGAGCTCGTAGAGCGCCGGCCAGCCGCCGGGGACGCGCAGGGACTCGGCGAGGTCGGCGAGGGTGTCGTTCTCGCGGACCGTCCAGGTGCCGTCCTCGGACTCGACCGGGGCGGCTTGGGTGTGGGTGTGGGTGTGGGCGTGGGCCGGGGGCGGCGGGGCGTTGTCGCGGCCCTGGCCGTGGGTGGCGCGGGCGCCGCACACGGGCCAGGGGGAGAGGCCGCGACGTTCGGCCAGGAGCTGGGCGACGGCGATCTGCTGCTCGCGGGTGGCGAGGTCGGCGCGCGGGGCGTAGCCGAGGCCGCCGTTCTCCCGCCAGGTGGGCTGGTCGAACTGGAGGCCGCCGTAGTAGCCGTTGCCGCTGTTGATGCGCCAGTTTCCGCTGCTCTCGCAGGCCGCCACGCGGTCCCAGTCGTACGAGCCGCCGCCCTCCCTCCCGGGGTCGGACCGGCTGTCGCGGCCTGGCGGCGCGGCGTGGGCCGCGGGGGCGGCGAGGGCCACGGTGAGGGCGCAGAGCGCGGTCGGGACGATGCGGCGCAGGCGAACGGTGGGAGGCATGGGCGGCTCTCAGACTCGGGGACAAGACCGGCGCCGTCCACGGGGGCGGCGCACTCCCACCCATGCACGCCGGACGGTGCGTTCCGTGGACGACACGTCCGACGGGTCACCCGCGCGGCGGTCCGGGGCCACCCCGGTGGTCGGCGGCCGACCGGCCGTACTCCTCGTCGCCTTGCCGTTTCGTCGCTTTGGTGCCTCGTCACCTCGCCGCTGGTGCGCCTGCCGCCCGCTTCCGGCGCCGGCGGCCGTCGTCGCGGCCCCGGCTCCCGCGCCGCGACCTCGGGGCTCCCGCGCCGCCCGGCCGACCGGGGACAAGGTCGTGCACCGAGGGTTCCCGGCCACCCGCCGTTCGGCTGGCGTTCGCCGTCCGCACGGCTGGGCGTGACCCGGCCGTGCGGTGCGGCTGGGAGCCTCCTCGGCGTTTCCCCGAGCCCAGGAGGCGGCAGTGGCGGCACAACCCTCTCGTACTTCCCGCACATCCCGTACGTCTCGAAGGACGGTCCTTCGCACCGGTGCGGCGGCCGGTGCGCTCGCCGCGCTGCCCGCGTCCACCCTGCTGTGGACCCAGCCGGCGGTGGCCGGTACGCCCGGCCCGGAGCAGCTCCACCTCCAGTGGGGCGACGAGCCCTCCCGCGAGATGACGGTCTCCTGGGCGACGGCGGCGTCCGTGAACCGTCCCCGGGTGCGGATCGGCACCCCGCGCGAAGGCGCCGGCCGGACGGTGCACGCGCGCAGCCGCAGCTACGTGGACGGCCTCAACAAGGTCGAGACCTTCACCCACCACGCCCGCCTGGACGGCCTGCGGCCCGACACGACGTACGTCTACGAGGTGCTGCACGACGGCGCCCAGCCGGTCCGCGGCACCTTCCGCACCGCTCCCGCGCCCGGCCGGGCCGCGTTCCGCTTCACCAGCTTCGGAGACCTCGGCACCGGCGACAACGTGTTCAGCAAGTCCTCCATCCACGGCGCGGCGGCGGTCCGTCAGGTCGAGGGGTTCGACCCGCTGTTCCACCTGCTCAACGGCGACCTCGCGTACGCCAACAACAACCCGCAGCGCCAGCCGCAGGCCTGGAACGCGTTCATGAACAACATGTCCGGATCGGCCGCCCACCGCCCGTGGATGCCCACACCCGGGAACCACGAGGTCGAGGCCGGTGGCGGGGAGCTCGGCTACGCCTCCTACCTGACCCGCTTCGAGCTGCCGGACAACGGCACGCGTGACCACTGCGGCACCTGGTACGGCTTCCAGATCGGCTCGGTGCTCTTCGTCAGCCTGGACGGCAACGAGATCGCGGTCGAGGACGACGCCAGCATCGACCCCGCCACCGGGCAGTCCATCTACATCAGCGGGTACAGCGACGGCGCCCAACTCCGCTGGCTGGACCGGCTGTTGTCGCGGGCCCGGGGTGGCAGCTCGGTGGACTGGATCGTGGTCTACCTGCACCAGTTCGCGATGTCCTCCTCCGCCCAGAGCCACGGCGGCGACATGGGCATCCGGGAGAAGCTGCTGCCGCTGCTCGACCGCCACAGCGTCGACCTCGTGCTGGCCGGCCACGACCACGACTACGAGCGCACCCACCCGGTGCGCGGCACCGCCCCCGGCGGCCTGCTCACCCCGGCCGTCGCCGACGACGACCTGCGGCAGATCGACACCTCGCAGGGCACCGTCCACCTGATCCTCGGCGGCGGCGGCACCGCCGGGCACGACGACGTCTACCTGCCCGCCGACGCCGACGGCGTCCGCGAGGCCTCCGTCCGCACTCAGCGCCTCACCTACAAGGCCGACCCGGACGCCAAGGAGAAGGCCCACTGGTCCGCCGTCACCGACCCGGACACCCGCTACCCCTACGGCGTCGCGGTCTTCGACGTCGACCCGGGGACGGTGCCCGGCGGCCGGACCGCCATCACCGTCAGCTACTACCACTCCGTCCCGGCCACCGCCGCCGCCCCGCTCCCGACGCCGGTGCTGTACGACCGCTTCACCCTGTACCGCGACCGCAGCGACGGCTGGGACGACGACCAGGGTGAGGACTCCCAGGGCGAGGGCTCGCAGGGCCGGTCGGTCGCCGGCGCCGGCCGGTAGCGCACCCGTCGTCGAGGGCCCGCCGCGCCGCCCGGTGCGCGGCGGGTCCTCGCTGTCGTACCAACTCGCCTACCGTGAAAGGGAATCGAAAACACGTCCGGTGATGCCGGACCTCTTGTCAAAGGTTAGGGAAGTTTCCTAACTTGATGTCATGTCCGAGACCGAGACCCCACGGCACTCCCGGCGCGACCTCCTCCGAGCCGGCGCGGCGGGCGGAGCGGCCCTCGCGGCCGGCGGCCTGCTGCTGCCGGGCACCGCCCTGGCGGCCCCGCGCCCGACCGCCCTCGCCACCCCGACCCTCCCCGTCACCCCGACCTCCCCCGCCGCCCCGACCGTCCCCGCGCCCCGGAGCGAGCGGACCGCCGGATCCGCGCTGCGGCCCTTCGGCCGGCACCTCGCCTACGGGGCCGACCCGTCCCAGCAGGTCGTCGTCTCCTGGCAGGTGCCGGACGCGGTGACCGCGCCGTTCGTCCGCATCGGCGTCCAGCCCGGCGACTACGGCGCCCCGATCGCCGCCGAGGTCCGCACCCTGGTCAGCAAGCTCTCCTGGCAGAAGCCGGTCGAGGACCAGCCCCTCGTCAAGCCCACCACCGTCACCCAGTACTACCTGCACGCGCGGCTGGACCAGCTGATCCCGGACACCACCTACTACTACGTCGTCGGCCACCAGGGCTACGACCCGGCCGGCCAGGGCGCCCGGCTCGGCGACGTGGCGAGCTTCCGCACCGCGCCCGCCCCCGGCCGCGGCGCCGGATTCACCTTCACCGCCTTCGGCGACCAGGGCATCGGGTACAACGCGGCGGCCACCGGAAACCTGATCGCCGGCCTCGACCCCGCCTTCCACCTCCACATGGGCGACCTCTCCTACGCCAACGCCGGCGGCAGCGGCAAGACCAGCGACGCGTACGACGCCCGCCTGTGGGACTCCTTCTTCGTACAGAACGAACCCGTCGCCGCGCGGACCCCGTGGATGCCGGCGATCGGCAACCACGAGATGGAGCCCTGGTACGGGACCGACGGCTACGGCGGCATGCGCGCCCGCTTCACCACGCCCGACAACGCCTGGAGCCAGTCCACCGGCATCTACTCCTGGCGCTACCAGAACGTCGGCCTGATCAGCCTCGACGGCAACGACGTCTGCTACAACACCCCCGCCAACCTCGACTACACCAAGGGCAAGCAGAAGAAGTGGCTGGAGAGCCGGCTCGCCGCGCTCCGCGCCGACACCGGCATCGACTTCATCGTCGTCTACCTGCACCAGTGCACCTACTCCACCTGCCACGACAACGGGGCCGAACTCGGCGCGCAGCAGGACTGGGCCCCGCTGTTCGACAAGTACCAGGTGGACCTGGTGCTCAGCGGCCACAACCACGTCTACGAGCGGACCGACCCCATCCGGGCCGGCAAGCCCACCCGCAAGGTCGCCTCCGGCGACACCGTCGACCCGGTCAAGGACGGCACCACCTACGTCGTCGCGGGCGGCGGTGGCGGCGGGCTCTACTCCTTCCCCGCCGCCGACACCTACCTCGGGCACGAGAGCGCCAACGACAAGCCCGTGCCGATGGTGGTCTCCGACCGGAGCGGCCACAACCAGACCGTCAAGGTCACCTGGTCCAGGGTCCGGTACACCGGCTACTGCCTGGTGGCCATCGACGTGACCCCCGCCGTCGCGGGCAGGCCCGCCCGGATGGAGGTGCGCTCGCTCACCGAGGACGGCACCGCCGTGGACCGGGTCACCGTACAGCGCGGCTGACCCGGCGGCCGGCACCCGGTCCCGTTTGAGTACCGCTACTCAGGCGGGCGGGGCCGGTGTGCCGGGACGATGGCGGTCCCACGACGCCGGAGGCCACGGAGGGCCCGCCATGCTCAGCCGGATCGCCGCCGCCCTGGTGCCCGTCCTCGGGCGCCTGTCCGTCACCTCCGAGACACCCGGCCCGGTCGCCCCGGGCAGCGTCGTCGCGGCCAACCACACCTCGGCCGCCGACCCCGGCGTGGTGCTGGCCGCGCTGCGCCGCCTGGGCGCCGAGCCGGTGGTGATGGCGACCGCCGGACTGTGGCGGGTACCGGTGCTCGGCGGAGTGCTGCGCTCCGGCGGGCACATCCCCGTCCACCGCGGCACGGCCCGGGCGGCCGAAGCCCTCGACGCGGCCGCGGCGGCGCTCGCGGCCGGCCGGGTCGTCCTCATCTACGGCGAGGGCGGCCTGCCCAAGCACCGGGACTCCCGCGACGCGGAACCGGGCGCCTTCCGCACCGGCCTCGCCCGGCTCGCGGCGGCGACCGGCGCCCCCGTGGTGCCGCTCGGCCAGTGCGGCGCCCGCCGCCTCAGCTCGGGCGGCACCGCCAAACAGCTCGCCGGACTCGCCACCGCCCCCGTACGCCGCCCCGCCCTGCACGTCCACCTCGGCGCCCCGCTCCACCTGCCCGGCGACATCCCCGAGGCCACCGCCGCCGCCCACCGGGCCGTCACCGCCGCCTGGCGCACGGCGCAGCGGCGGTGCGGCGGGCCGGGTAGGTCATGGATCACGTGATCCATGACAACTCCCCTCCAGGCAAGGGCAGTCCGAGCACCCAGTAACGTTACTGGGTGCTCGGACTATCCCTGTTCGGTCAGCTCCGGGGAGAGGCCTCCAGCCGGTCCGCGGACCACAGGACAGCGGCCAGCGCCACCAACACCGGGACGGCCAGGAGGCCGAAGCAGATCGCCCCGGCCTGGGGCGCGCCCATCCCGGCCCGGACGAGACGCCACCCGAGGCCCAGGTCGACTTTTGTCGTCGCCAGGCTGCCGAGACCGCCGGCGGTCACCCGCAGGTGCAGTCGCCGGGACCGGGACGGGGTCGGTGCGGGTGTTTCCTGTGAGAGCATGGCAATGCCTTCCGGATCGGATAACGGATTTCGAACCCGATGAGGCATACGGGCGCCGTTCCGGCGAGGGGGCGGCGCCCATTTCATGCCCGTCTGCGGGTCCGGTGACGAGGATACCCACGCTCGGGCAGGGTGTGGACCGCCTCCTGATTCCGAAGCGACGGTCCTGTGCGGGCCGTTGGAGTAGTGCAGATTGATATAAATTATTGCTGATCTCCGCAGGTCAGAGCCATGGTTTCGTCTACGGAGCACACATCTCCACCTGCGAATTCGTGAAATCGCCGCAGAAAGAAGCGCACCACATTTCGACGCCGTTCCAGCCCGCAAGTCCGAACTTCGCGGGACGGGCCTCTCTCGTGGGCACTTTCGGATGGTGTGCCGACAATGCCTGCCGCCGTTGGGCGGTTGGCATCCGGTCGATCCGGAAAAAAATTCCACCGATCCTTCGACCCGGCCCCGCCCGCCGCGCCACCACCTCGCCGCAGCCCTGGAGGTCGCGCCGGACCAAGCCGCGACGTCCGAACTGCTCGACCAGTACGACCAGTACGACCAGCTCGCCTCCGGCCGACAGCAGGCCGGGCCGTTGCCATCCCTACCCTGACGGGATCGGGCTCCAGGCGTCCAGCAGGTTCCGGAGGCGTTGGCGGTGGTCCGCGATCCACCCTTCCGGCAGGTCGATCGGAACCCGCACGGTGACCATCGAGCCCGACTCGTCCTCGACAACCACCTCGGGGCACCCGCGCTCACCGGTGAGCTGGATGAAGACGGACGGTCCGCTGTCCATCTCCATCCACTCGATGTCCTGGCCGGCACCGAGCCTGTCCAGGGCCAGGCCCCACTCCTCCAACTTCGAGGCCGACAGCACCAGGTCGATGCGCCCACTGACGAAGGGCGTCGCCACGGCGATCTCGGCCGCAAGCCCGCCGTACCATCGCGGGTGCCGACCCAGGACCGTGATGCCGACGCCGTTGCCCTCATCGTCAGCGAGAACGACAAGATCCATCGGAGTCACCTCGGCCATGACTCTCCCTCCTTCAACCGGCACGAGAGGGCATCGTGGCTCACCCGTCACGCTCGAGGCCAGCGCATTCCGGCCGGAGTGACCCCGACCGGCTCGGGGGGGGCATCGTGCGCGAGAAGTCGGCCTGGCCGACTTCTCACGCACATGATGGGGATGGGAGTGACGTCGCCCAGCCCCTCTGCCCGCTCTCGGCGGGGCCGGGGGCGGACCCGTCGGCCCGGGTGATCCCTTCGCCGGGCCGCGAACTACGCTGGCCGGCATGGACTGGCTCGATCGGGTGGCGCGACTGAGGCGTTGGACGAAGGGCGGCGAGCGTGCGCCGCACAAGCCGCTGCTGCTGCTCTACGCGCTAGGCGGGTACCAGCGGGACGCGGACGGCGAACTGCGGTACAGCGCGGTCGAGGGGGAGCTGAAGCGGCTGCTCGTCGAGTACGGCCCGCCGCGTCCGACGACCCCCGCTTACCCGTTCCACCACCTGGTCAGCGACGGGGTGTGGGAGGTCCGCGCCGACCAGGGGCCGGGGAGCCCCGGCAGCGGGGTCGGGGTCCTCCGGTCGAGCGGGGCCGCCGGCAGGCTCGCGCCCGCGCTGCGGGCCGCGCTCGGCGAGGAGCCGGCCCTGCTGGGCCGGATGGCCCGGGTGCTGCTGGACGCCCACTTCCCGACGTCCCTGCACGCCGACCTCTGCGAGGCGGTCGGCCTCGACCTGGAGCGGGCCGAGACCGGGGCCGTGGGCGGGCCCGAGGCCGCGGCCCGGCGGCAGCGCGACCGGCGGATGCGTGAACTGATACTCACCGCCTACGAGTTCCAGTGCGCCTTCTGCGGCTACGACGGCGCCCTCGGGGCGAGCCCGGTCGGACTGGAGGCCGCGCACGTGCGCTGGTGGTCGCACGACGGGCCGGACGAGGTCGACAACGGCCTGTGCCTGTGCTCACTGCACCACAAGCTCTTCGACAAGGGCGTGTTGGGCCTCGGCGAGGGCCATCGCATCCTGGTCTCCGACCGCTTCGTCGGCCGCAGCGAGGCCAGCCGCCGCCACGTGCTCGCACTCTCCGGCCGCCCGCTCATCGGCCCCCAGCCCGGCCGCCCCCCGGTCGCCGACCGCCACCGGCAGTGGCACACGCGCCAGGTGTTCCACGGCGTCCCGCGCCAGCCCGCAGAGCAGGGGGCCTTGGTCTAGTCGTACTGACCGGGAAGGTTCGCCGGATCGGCGGTTCGAGCGGTTGGATGTCCGGAGACGTCCGATGCGACCGTCGGGGGTGTGGTGGCTGAGCCTGTCCGCGTGCGCAGGTCGACCGACCAGGAGGGAGAGCGTCAGGCCCTCACACCACGCGCGATTCGGTACAGCACGTTCGGACGCAGTGGCCCTTCGGGCGCGGTGGGGTCGTCGAAATCGTCAGCCGGGTCGCGGGTCATGCCGATCCGGCGCATCACTGCTTGGGAACGGATGTTGGTAGCAGTCGTCACTGCAAGAATCTCGGGGAGTTCAAGCGTTTCGAAGCCGAAGGCAAGACCAGCCAGGGCGGCCTCGGTGGCGTAACCCTGGCCCCAGGCCGAGCGAGCGAGCCTCCAACCGATCTCTACCCCCGTGAACGGCATGTCATCATCCACCTGGTCCAAGCCCGCGAAGCCGATGAACTCGCCCGTGGCCTGCACTTGAACCGCCCACCATCCGTAGCCTCGCCGGTCGAACTCGGCCTGGAACCGCGCCACGGAGGCATCGCTCCGTTCACGGGTGAGCAGGTCGCCCAAGTGCTCCCGAACCTCAGGATCGGCATTCATAGCCGCCCACGGTTCAAGGTCGGAGTCTTGCCATCGACGGAGCACGAGGCGATCGGTACGCAGTTCAGCCATGCTGCCCAGCCAACGTGAGCGCCGTCCCCAAGGCAATCCAATTTCTCCGGGACCGCTACCGCCGCTCAGGAGGAGACTGCTCGGCCGGCTCCAGGACTGACGAAGCAACCACCGCCCCGGCGGGCATCCCGCTGGTCGGATCCTTGGTCACCACAGACAACCAACGGCCGGTTCAGCGGGTCGGCATGCCTCCGTGGGGACTGTTGACCACCAGCGGCAGGGAACCCTCGGCAAGGTAGAAGTGCCCGGGAAAGTAGTCGATGTGGAGGTGGCCGCCGTCCTCGGCGGAAGCCATGCCGCGCAGGTTGTCCGCGAGTACCGCCCGGCCGGCGGAGTCACCGCTGATCACGAGGAACTGCCGCTCGGAGTCCAGATGGACAAGGACACCGGGGCCGGCGGTCCCCTTCACCTCGATCCCCGCCAGGGCGTCGGTGGCCGGTGAGGGGGTCGAGATGAGAAGCCCCTTGCCCTCGGCCACCGCGTCCGCCAGACGGTTCAGCTCCTCCGCCGACGCCGTCAGATCCACTTCGCCGTACACGGGGTCGCTGACGAGTCTCACGCGGTCGGCACTCCTTCACGATCGGAATCCCTGATGCTACTGAACCTGGGCGGGTGAGGTCGGGGAGCGCCGAGTGTGCCGGTGCCCCGGACTGTTCCGCGGGTGGCTGCCGCGCCAGGATGAGCGCATGACCGAGAGTGAAGCGGACCTGCCGGCGCTGCTGCGCGAGCTCGATGATCCGGCGTGGCTGGAGTGGCCGCAGCGCTACGACCGTCGCGGGACCGCGGTTCGCTTCGGTGCTCTGGTGGCTCGGCTCGAAGGCGACTTCGCTGTTCCCTGCCCGGCCGAGCAGGACGCCCAGGACTCCAGCGAGTACGGACGCGTCGTCGTTCCCGGGCACGCGACCGTCTGCGGAACCCGGATCGTCGTCTGCGTCAGCAAGTTCGGCTCACTGGCGCTGGTCTGCGCCGACAACCCGGGCGCCTTCAGCGGAACGGAGGAAGCCCGGGCCGAGGGCGAGCTGGACGACGCGGACCTCGCCAGGGTCAACCGGGCGCTGGTCGAACTCGGCTATGTCGTGATTGCCGAGGAACTGCTGGAGAGCGACTACGACGGGCCGAGCCGACTGCCCTCGTACATTCAGCGGCCCACCTGGTCGGACCGCTTCTTCGGCTACTTCTGACGACCGCGATCGAGACCCGGTGCAGCACCGCGTTGATCCTGCGAGGGTCTTGATCGCCCCCGGCGGGGGTGGGGGCGCGATCGGCTGGGCGCGGTCCGGTTTCAGTCGTGGACGAGTACGGTCGTGTAGTCGGCCAGGGCGGTGTTGATCTCGGCTGGGTCGAACGCGGCGGGGTCGAACTGGTCGGCCGAGTCGAGGCCGAGCCATTCGAGTCGTTCCTCGTGTTCTTCGTGGCCGGGGTCGGTGAGAACCTCGACGAGGTACTCGTATCCCCAGATCCCGCCGCAGTCCTCGGGCGGGCCGGCCCGTCGGCCGGTGAGGCAGTGAGGGTAGGAGACACCGGGTTCGGCGTCTCCTACGGCCTCGACGAGGATGTCGTGCTCCCAGTTGTCGCCGAAGTCGTAGATGTAGCGGAACCGCGTGCCGACGCCGGGGGCGATCTGGTCGAGGCGCATCGCCGTCGCGTCGCGGATCCCCAGGTCCCGATCGGTGACGCCGTACCGTTCCCGCCCGGTCTCGAAGGCCCACATGTGGTAGTCCTCCCAGCCGAACGAGGCCTGGACCAGGTCGTGCAGCCGCCGCAGATCCGTGCCCGACGGCACCTGAAGGCGACGCCAGATCGGGGGCTTGGAGCCGGACAGGGTGACCTTGATCGTGTGGACGGACGTTCCCGGGGCGGTCCGGGAACGGGTGGGCGGCTTCACGCGCCTGGTGTTCGACATGGCCGCCATCCTGCCAGGGGCACCGGTTCCCGTACGGGCGTCGGCCGTCGGCTCACCCGCCCGTGTGACAATGCGCTGCACTGGCTGAAGCACGTCCGAGCGGTTGCATTCTCACAGCGCGAACGGTCGGTGGGCCAGGGCCAGTTCGACGACCTCGGCCGCTGTCGGCTCCGGCCCGTCGGCCGAGTAGATCAAGTCGCTGACGTAGCCGCTCGGACAGCCAAGGCCCCTGTCCAGTGCCTCCAGCGTGCGGTCGATCTCGGCGTCGTAGCAGTCCCCATCCATGATCTTCTGCACCATCGCAACGGCCGACTCACGAGTCATCACTGCTTCAGCCACCCCCTCCAGGATGAGGAGAGAGTCTAGTGAGTCACGTGATCGACCGGACGGATTCCTAGCCGGGGAAGATCCGCCCGAGGTGGTAGCGCAGGACGGTGGTGGCGGCCTCCGCCGTTCGCTGGCGGAGCAGGACGCTGAGGCCGAGGCCGGCGGAGACGGCGAGGAGGACGACGGCCTCCTCACGGGGGTCCAGCTGCGGGTCGGCGGTTCCGGTCTGTTGGGCGGCGGTCAGCTGGGCGGTGAGGAAGGCCTCCATCTCGTTGGGCGCGGCGAGGAACCGGGGCCCGCCGAGGGCCGGATCGGTGACGGAGAGCACCGCGTACTCGGTGTGGATGAGGTGGAAGGCCCGGCTCTCCTCGTCGGTGGGGACGGCTTCGAGTAGGACGGCTTCGATGATGCCGCGCGGGCCGCTGGCGCCGGTCGCGCGGACGCGCCGCTGGACGCGTTCGCCCATGCGGGCCGTCAGCCGGGTCATGGCGGCGAGCAGCAACTGCTCCTTGGTGTCGAAGTAGTACTGCACGAGGCGGACCGAGACGCCGGCCTCGATGGCCACCGACCGCATGGTGACGGAGTGCAGGCCGCTGTTCGCCGCCGAGCGGAGCAGGGCGTCGATGATGTGGGCCCGCCGTTCCTCGTGATCCACCAGCTTCGGCATCGGGTTCCTTCCGGATCTTTTTGTGGTACAACCATACCATCAAACAGGGAGGGATCATGACCAGGACCAGCGTCGGACACTTCGTCAGCGAGCCGGCTCGGGCGAAGTTCCTTGAGGCGTACGACCGGGCGATGGAACTCTGGCCGGGCCCGCGCCGGGAACTCGACGTCGAGACCGCGTACGGGAGCGTCCACGTCCACCGCTACGGCGCGACGACCGGCGAGCCGATCGTGCTGCTGCACGGCCACGCCGGGCACCCGTCCAACTGGTACCCGCAGATCGCGGCGCTCGGCGAGCGGCACCCCGTCTACGCGATCGACACCCTGGACGACCCGGGCCGCAGCGTGCAACGTGCCGTCGCGGCCGGGTCGGAGGAGAACGCGGCCTGGCTCGGGGAGGTGCTGGCCGGCCTCGGGCTGGAGCGGGTCCACCTGGTGGGGGTGTCGTACGGCGGCTGGCTGGCGCTCAACCAGGCGATCCACGCGCCCGAGCGGCTGGCCTCGGTCACGCCGCTCGACCCGGGCGGGATCGAGAAGGTCCCCGCGCGGTTCTACGCCCACATGGTCGGCGGCCTGTTCGGCATGCTCGCCCCGCGCCCGCTCCGCCCGGCCGTCGGCCGGCTGCTGGCCAACCCGGCACTGAGCGCGCCGCGCGAGATGATCGCACCGCTGATGCTCGCCATGCGGAGCTACAAGCCGGGCGGCCGCCCGCCGGCCCGGCCGTTCACGGACGAGGAGTTGGCGTCGATCGAGCTGCCGGTGCTCGTCCTGGTGGGTAGGCGCAGTGCGCTGCTGCGGCCGCGCCAGGTGGTGGAGCGGGTCACCCGCCTGATCCCCGGCGTGCGGGCGGAGATCGTCGAGAAGGCCGGACACGGACTCAACCTGGAGCGGCCCGAGTTGGTCAACGAGCGCCTGCTGGCCTTCGTCGAGCGCGGGTAGGGGGAGGTTCAGGCTGCGGCGGCGCGGCTCACGGTGGCGGCCTTCGGTGGGGAGAGCCAGATCAGCCGGGCGGTGATGCCCGGCGGCCCGGAGAAGTGGCGCATGGCCCGCTCGGGAGAGCGGAGGGTCATCCGCGTTCGCCCGTCGACGCCGATGACGTGGGCCCGGCCGTCCGAGTCGGCGAGCCCCCAGGCCGCGACCCACCCGTCAGCGTCGTTGCCGCACACCTGGACGACGGCGAACAGCCGGGGCGCGGTGTCGAGCACGAGCCCGCACAGCTCCTGCTCGAAGGTCGGTTCGACCGGCGGGCGGAGCGTGGCCGGGCGGGAGTTTGGCGAGGGCGTAGCGCTCATGGAAGTCTCCTACATGTAGGGGAGTTGGACGCCGCGCTGCTGTCACCGCCGGCAGCGGGCATCCATGACGCAGAGTCAAAAGTAGCCAGTCGGTAGTATGTAGTCCACCGCCTTTGAGGAATCTGTATCACTACCACTCCCATGGGTGACGGGCGCCGACGATGGCGGTCGAGAGCGAGGAGACAGCGGATGCCGCCCAGCAAGACTCCGCCGAGCATCCGGCAGCGGCGACTCGGTGCGGAGCTGCGCCGGTTGCGCGAGCAGGCGGGACTCTCGGTCACACGAGCCGGGGAACTGCACGGCACCCCGCAGTCCCGCATCAGCAACATCGAATCCGGCGGGTACCCGGTGAGCGCGGACCGCGTACGGACCCTGGCGCGTCTCTACGGCTGCGCGGACGACGCCCTGATCGAGGCACTGACGCACATGACCGGCGGCCGCACGCGTGGCTGGTGGGAGGAGTACCGCGAGATCCTCCCGGCCGGAGCACTCGACCTGGCGGAACTCGAACACCACACGCAGACGATGCGGATCGTCTCAGTGGTTCACATCCCTGGTCTTCTCCAGACCCCTGAGCATGCTCGTGCCCTGTTCCGGGACGTAGTCCCGCCGTTGTCCCCGCCCGAAGTGGAGCACCTGGTATCCCACCGCATCAAGCGACAGGCGGTGCTCTTCGGCGACCGTCCGATGCCGCTGTCGGCCGTCGTCCATGAGACGGCCTTGCGTATGGGTTTCGGGGGCCGCAAGGTTGCCCGTGATCAGCTCGAATATCTGCTGACCATGAGTGAACACCCGCACATCGATCTTCGTGTCATCCCGTTCGGCACCGGTAGCTACCCGAGTTCCGGTGCCGGGATCGTGTACTTCGCAGCAGAGGTCGCGCGGTTGGACAGTGTCCAGGTCGATGGGGACCGATTCGAGTTCATTGACACCGAGCCGCAGCTGATCAAGTATCGAGCCGTACTGGATCGGTTGGAAGCGAGTGCGCTCAAGCCCGACGCGTCCCGCGACCTGATCCGCCGTACCGCCCAGAGCATGTGAGACGGGAAGAACCATGGCCGTTCAGAGCTGGCAGAAGTCCTCGTTCAGCGGCGACACCGCCAACTGCATCTACGTCTCAGCAGTTGCCGACGCCACTGTCCGGATTCGTGAGAGCGATGACCCTGACACCGTCCTCTCGACTTCGCCCGGCGCGCTCGGCGCACTCCTGTGCGGCGTCAAGGCCGGGGAGTTCGACCACCTGACGACGTGATCTGCGCGGTGTGCACCCTTCTGGCCCGTGCCCCAGGTGTCCTGGGACACGGGCCGGCGTCATTCCCCTTGCGTGCGTGAGAAGTCGGCCAGGTCGACTTCTCACGCACACCATCGGGTGGGGGCGGTTGGGACCGGCTGGCGAGGGTCGCGGACTGGGCGCTGGGCTGTTGGTATGACGTTCGGACGGTTGGGCGCGCGGGTGGATCTCCGGGCGGTTAACGTCGGCCGCAATGCGTTCGTACGCCCATACGTCCTCAGACCGGAGGTTTCAGTGCAGCGGTGGATCATCCTGACGGTACTCACCTCGGCCCTCACCGGCCTCACCGGCGCGGCCGGGGCCGCCGTACCGGCCCGGGCCGACGAGCCGGTCCCCACCACCGTCACCCTCGGCGACGCCGTCATCGACCCCAAGCTCCCCGGACGGGTCCGGGTACAGGTCGAGTACCTCTGCTCGATCGCGGACGAGGCCCGATCGCTCACTGTCTCGGTCGAACAGAGGGACCCGGAGGACAACACCGCCGTCGCCTTCGGCTCCAGCCGGACCGCGGAGGCGGACGTGATCTGCGACGGCACGCCGCAGACACGGCAGGTCCTCGTCCAGTCCAAGACCACCAACTGGATCCCGGACGTCGACGCGATCCTGACCACCACCGTCTCCAACATCGGCGCCACCCCGTCGGCCGCCGCCGACTCCAAGCGGGCCAGGCTGCTCGCTACCTCCGCCTGATGCGGACCCTCCTCCGGGCCTCGGCCCTCCTGCTCGCCGCGGCCCCCGTACTGACCGGCTGCGTCAGCTCGTTCATGGTGCCGGGCCCGGAGGAGACCAGCAGTACCGTCGCGCCGCCGTCGCCATCCACGGCCCCGCCGTCGCCCAGCCCCTTCACGGGGACGGTGACGATCCGCGACTTCTCCTTCGAGCCGGCCGACTTCACCCTCAGCCCGGGCACGGCGGTCACCGTGACCAACACCGGCACCACCGCCCACACCCTCACCGCCCAGGACGGCACCTTCGACACCGGCCCGATCGCCCCGGGCGGCAGCGCGACGCTTACCGCTCCCACGCAGCCGGGCGGGTACTCGTACCTCTGTACGTTCCACCACTTCATGCGCGGGATTCTGACCGTGGCCTGAGGGGCTATTGCCCTACGCTCGTCCCCTGCACATGGGGAGGGCATGAGGGATGGTCGACAGCACGTCGAACACGATGAGCGGCACGGCGAACGGCCCGGTCGTGCAGGCCGGGCACATCGGGGCTGTCTACGTGGGCGGGAGTCAGCCCCCGGCGGCGTCGGAAGGGGCCGACGAGTGGGTGCGGGCCGCTGCCGAGTCACGGGCCTGGAAGCACGTCCGGGAGGACCGGGACGCCGAGCCGTACCGGTGCGCCGTCCTGAAGGCCGTCGGTGAACTGGCCCGGCTGCGGGACGAGACGGTGCTCGCCGACGACCCGTGGCAGGATCCCGGGATCGCGGTGCGTTTCGTTTCACGGGTCGACGGGCTGCTTGGCAACGATCGGCTCGACCTCTACCCGGCCGAGGCGGCGCTGCTGGCCGTCCTGCCGTTCCTCTACCGGGTCCGCTCGCTGCGCCTGGCGACGGTGCGCGCCTCCGTGCGTCCGACCGAACTCTCCTCCTCACTCGACCCCGACGCCGACCGCGCGGCGTACGAGCAGTTCTTCGAGTCCTACGACCTGCTCGTGGGCCGCACCCGGACCCGCCCCGCCTCCGCCGCCGCGCTCGGTTGGTGGCTCTTCCACCGCTGGCTCGATCAGCACGAAGACCTCGCCGACCCCGAGGGCGTTCAGGAGATCATCGACCAGTTGCCGATGCTCGCCGACCTCGGTGAGACCTTCGCCCTCAAGCGCGTCTGCGCCCTGCTGCACGGTCTCCGTCGGGGCCCTGACGTCGGCAACCGTGACTACCTGGCAAGCCTCAGTGCTGACGACCACCTGCGGGCCCCGGGCGAACAGCACGTCCGGGAGCCGAGGTTGGCCCTGTTGCTCGCGCTGGCGTACGGCACCGCCATCGAGATGACCGCCCTGCCCGAGATCGTGGCCGAACACCTCGGCATCCCGCACGAGGTCGACCTCACCGACCTGCGCCGAACGTTGGACGAGGCCGCGTGGGGCGGCTCTTACGATCTGCCGGTGCTGCGCGCCGAGTGCCACCACGAGGCGGTGGTCGAAGGACTGCGCGAGTACACCGCCCGGGCCGACGAACTCCTCCACGCCGTCCGCCGGGTCCTCACCACACACCCACTTCCCACTCGTCTCGCCTCCGACGAGGCTGCCCCCGCCGCTGGCGCCTTCACCGGTTGGGCTCGCTTCCGCATGGACGAACGGAGGGTGCGCAGCCTACTGATGGGCGTAGAGCTCTACCGCGACCGAGATCTGGCCGTCAGAGAGCTCTACCAGAACGCCCTCGACGCCTGCCGCTACCGCCGCGCCCGCACGGAGTACCTGGACCGCACCAACCCCATCGCGACCTTCACCTACGACGGTCGTATCGAGTTCCGTCAGGGCGTGGACGAGAACGGCCGCGCCTACCTGGAGTGCCAGGACAACGGCGTCGGCATGGGGGAGGAGGAGCTGAGGGGCGTCTTCTCCAACGCCGGCGCCCGCTTCGCGGAGCAGCTGGACTTCAAGCTCGAACGCGCCGAGTGGCGCAAGGTCGACCCGCCCGTCGAGCTGTATCCCAACAGCCGCTTCGGCATCGGCGTGCTGAGCTACTTCATGCTCGCCGACGAAATCCGGGTCAACACCTGCCGCATGGACACCACGGGTCAGTTAGGTCCGCAGCTGGAAGTCTCGATCTATGGCCCGAGCCACCTCTTCCGCATCGCCGAACGGGCGGCACAGGGCCGCATGCCGGGTACCACCGTCCGCCTGTACCTGCGCGACGACATCGAGCTGGGAGAGTCGTGGTCGTGTGTGGACGTCCTCGAACGTCTCCTGGCCGTCGCGGAGTTCGCCACCTCGGCGGTGCACGACGGCGTCCGGGAATCCGGATGGGAGCCCGGCGTCCTGAAAGTGCGGCAGGCGCCGCCGGGTGAGACCTTCGGCTTCAGCGCATGGGGTCTGACGACGTCATGGGCCGGAGCGCCGGAGGACGCCCAGGT
Organism: Kitasatospora sp. NPDC001225; assembly: GCF_053597855.1. Taxonomy (NCBI): domain Bacteria; kingdom Bacillati; phylum Actinomycetota; class Actinomycetes; order Kitasatosporales; family Streptomycetaceae; genus Kitasatospora; species Kitasatospora sp. NPDC001225. The sequence continues at coordinate 9,207 of NZ_JBSFJC010000034.1, read as the reverse complement.
GACATGGTGCGAGCACGGCGGGGCACTGCTCGTGGACGGCCTGGTGGTCGAGCCGGAGGTCGTCCGCGGGGTCATCTCGCCGAGGGGGTTGTCCGGGGTCGTTCTGAACCTCACCGGCAGCCTGTCGCCGAGGAGGTTGTCCGTGGATCGCCGCCGTGTCATCAGTGACCTTTCGGAGACGGTCCGGGGCCTGCTGGAGCTGGCGGTCGACGAGTTCGTGAGCGGGGACTCGGTCGTGTTGAGCATGGAGTGGATCCATCAGGTAACGGAGGGGAACTACCATCTCGCCGATCTGGTGGCCGCCGAAGTCATCCGACAGGGCCGTCCATTCGAATTCCGTGGGGTCGAGTACGAAACCCGTAGCACGGGCTGCTTCCTGGCGGACGAGGGAATCCTCAGGTGGTGTGAACATCCCGACCGGTTCCTTGATGGAATGCTTCCAGGCGATCCGCCGGATCACGTCCTCCTCTGGCGGATGATGGCTCACGGGCTGGATCGGACATTCCCGGAACTGTCCAGTCTGTGCCCGGAATTGCTCCGGTTCCGGAATGTGCGCCCGGCGATGCCGTCCGACATCGAGGTGCTGGCTCCGAGGCATCAGGCCTTCGGGGCCAGGTCGTGGACGCTGGAGCAGCCGGACGGGGAATGGGTGGTGGACCTCGGTCGGAGTCTCGGCATCACGCTCAAGCAGGCCCGCGATCGAGCTGCCGGACTCGGCGTGCTTCCCGCTCGTGACTTCGTCTGCTGTCTCGGCCCCGACCGCCCGCCCGTAGTCATCCCCCGCCAGGCTGCGGTGGCTTTGAGCGGATTCTCGGCAGCGGCACCGGTTGATGCCCGTGTCGAGGACCTGGAGATCGGCGAGCAGGAGATCGGGGAGCTGGCAGATCTGTGGCGGGAAGATCCCGACGAGCTGACCTACGACCTGATCTTCATGGTCGGGGAGCTCGGCGGGCAGTCGTTCCGTGAGGTGATCGAGCGGATCCGGGCCTGTGGGGCGGAGATCCCGATCGTCCTGCCGGAGCGCCCGGTCCGGCTGGACAGGGAACTCTTCTCGCCCGACGGAGCGATGGATTGGGACGACCTTCCGTTGGGTGCCCCCGTGCCGTTCGCGCGTCTGATCGATGCGGCTCGGACGCTTCAGCTGCATGCGAGGGAGTTGGCTCGCCACTTGAGGACCCGTGGGATCATTCCGTCCGCCGACGACCTGCCGGCCGGGTTCACGATGGAGCAGGCGTGGGATCTTCTCGATCTCGACAGGTCAGGGTCCATCGGATCGTTGTGGATCGAGGGTGCGACCTTGGCCGACCTGTTGAAGGTGTCACTGAGGACGGGGCATCCGATGGCCCGGATCACCGACTGGTACCGCGCGTGGGGCATCGACGCCCCCGACCCTGCCGAGCTGATCCGCGACGCTCTCGCCCGGGTCCCCATGGCCGACCCCTCCTGAGCACCGAATCCACCCGTGAACAGGGCTGCTGCAACGTGCCTCCTTGTTCTACAGTTCTGTAGAACATTACGCACGGCGATCGGGGACGAGCATGGACAGGCCGCTTCGGCTGCCGCAGCAGGATCGGGCGGACTTCGAGACGGAGCTCGGGCGGGCGCTCTCGGCGCCGGAGGTGCGGGCGGCGTTGCGGGCGAGTGGGGAGGAGGCCCGGGGGGTGGAGCGGTTGCGGCGGACGGCGCGGGAGAACGCGGAGTTCGTGCTGGCCGCGGCGGCGCCGGAGTACGAGCGGTACGCGGCGTTGCGGGCGGATGCCGATGCGGTGGCGCGGCTGCCGGTGGACGTGCCGGCCAGGGAGCGGGCGTCGGGGTGGTGGGGGGTGCTGGGGGTGGTGGTGCCGATCATCGCGGTGGGGGCGGCGGTGGTCTTCCTGCTGCTGGGTTCCGTGCTGGGGCTGGTCGAGGACATGGAGGTGTTGGCGCACGCGCTGGTGGACGCCGGGTGGGTGTCGGCCGGGGCGGGGGCGGTGAGTCTGCTGGTGGGCGGGCTGGGGTTGCTGGGGGCGGCCCGGTCGAGGGGGCCGGAGGCCGGGGAGGCGGCGGACGGGCCGGGGGAGCTGGTGCTGGCGCGGGATGCCTGGCGGTCGGCGCTGGCGGAGCGCGGGCTGGTGCCGTACCTGGTGGCGCAGGCGAGTGCGGCGCCTGGTCAGCGGCGCTGATCGAGTCTCGCCGTGCGGGCGGCGTCGACGAGGAGTTGGGCGGCGTCCGGCGGGATGGCCAGGCGGCGGGCGATCCAGGGGGCGGGGCGGCCGGCCCGGGCGAGCATCCAGGCGGAGTACAGGTGGCCGAGCTGGGGGGCGTTCTCGGCGAGCAGTATGGGGCGGACGGCCTCCATCGGGAAGCCTTCGAGGGCGCGGGCGCTGTACTCGCGGCCGTTGGGGCCGGGTGGGGGTAGCGGGAGTGGGCGGCGGAGGTCGATCCAGCGGCTGAGCAGGACCGCGCCGACCACCAGGAGGCCGGTGCCGGAGGCGCCGATCAGGATGCCGCCGATGACGGGGCGGTCCTCCTCCTCGGCCATACCGAGGGCGATCTCCTCCAGGACGAGCAGGCCGAGCACGGTGAGCAGCACCGCGGCTTCGGCGGGGCGCGGGTGGGTCCGGGACGTCGTCATGCGGAACCTCTTCCTCGGCGGGGCGGCCGGGGGTTTCGGGCGGGCGCGGCGATTCACCTTCCGTACAACGGGCGGTGGGCGGCCCGGGGCACGCGTCACGGTTCAGGCGGTGAAATCGCGGATGAGAATTGACGGACCGTCAAGAAGGCGAGGTGGACGGCTTGTTGGCCGATCGGGAAGGGCCGGCCGGGTGGGCCGTCTGGCGGAGGCTGCGACCGCACCTCCTTCCGGTCGGGCGCACCTGGGCGGTGCGTGCGTCGACGGGGCGAGGGGCCCGACCAGGGGCGGGCTTCGGGTCAGCATAGCCTGGGCATGCCAACTTCGACAGGCTTGTCGAAGTTGCGGAACCCGGGCTCGCGGTGGCGTGCCCGGAGGTGTCCGACCGGCTACTTTGAGTACGGAGCTCCGCTTCCACGGCCGGCCTTCGCGGCAGGGTTCCACAGCGCCGGGTGCCACAGCCGGGTGCCACAGCCGGGTTCCGCGGCCGGGATTCACGGCGGTAGGGGAGGTCGGGGCCGATGGGGCTCACCAACCACAAGCTGCTGGCGCTGATGGCGCTGCTCGCGGTGTTCACGGTGCTCGGCACGCTGTGGGTCTGGCCCCGGCTGGCCGTCCGGAGCTGGCCCGCGATGTTCCTGCGGCTCGGCACCATCGCCGTCACCCAGCTGGCCCTGCTGGTCACGCTGGGGCTCGCCGTCAACGACTACTTCGTGTTCTACAGCAGCTGGTCCGACCTGCTGGGGCGCGAGCACGGCGCGGGGGTGATCCGGGGGACGGGCGGCGGTACGGGGACGGGCGGCGGAACCGGTGCGGGCGGCGGTACCGGTGCGGGCGCGGCCGGCGTGCAGGTGCTCGGCCCGGCGGAGATCACCGGCGCGGGGGCGGTCGGCCGCGATCCGGCCCGGATCGGGCGGCTCGACCGGGTGCGGCTGCCCGGGGCGACCACCGGGCTGAGCTCCGACGGCTACGTCTACCTGCCGCCGCAGTACTTCCAACCCGGCGGCGAGACGCGGCACTTCCCGGCCGTGCTGGTGCTGACCGGCTTCCCCGGCGACGCCGCCAACCTGGTCACCAAGCTGCGCTACCCGGCGGCCGAACTCGACCTGCTGCGCAAGGGGTCGATGCAGCCGACCGTCCTGGTGCTGATGCGGCCCTCGCCGACCATGCCCCGGGACAGCGAGTGCGAGGACATCCCGAACGGGCCGCAGGCGCAGCGCTACTTCACCACCGACGTGCCCGCCGACCTGCGCGCCTCCTACCGGGTGCTGGACGGCACCGGCAGCCTGGGGATCGTCGGCGACTCGACCGGCGGCTACTGCGCGGTCAAGCTGGGCATGGAGCACCCGCGGACCTTCCCGGCGGCCGTCTCGCTCTCCGGCTACTTCAAGGCGGCGGAGGACGTCACGACGGGCGACCTCTTCGCGGGCGACCCGCGGCGCCGCGCCGAGGCCGACCTCGACTGGCGCCTGGCCCACCTGCCGATGCCGCCCCTGGCGGTGCTGCTCGCGGACAGCAAGGAGGACGGCAGCACCTACGCCGACTCCAGCGCCTTCGCGGCGGCGGCCCGTCCTCCGCTGGTGGTCGACCAGGAGACGGTCGACACCGGCGGCCACAACTTCACCACCTGGGGCCGGCTCATCCCGCCCGCCCTCGGCTGGCTGAGCGCCCACCTGCGCGTCCCGGAGTAGCGCAAGTGGGCGCCAGCAGAAGGTCGGTGACGATCTGTCAGCGGGCCAGCAGGGGGAGTGGCGCGCCGGTGCGGGCCGGGAGTTCGAGGCGGGTGAGGAGGGCCGAGGGCGAGACCTCGACCACCCGGCAGCCGGCCCGGTGGCGGCAGTGGCGGGCGACCGAGCCGTGCCGCAGGCGGTCCAGGCGGCGGCGGGTGGCGGCGCCGAGGACGAGCAGGTCCGCCGGGCCGGTGACGGCGCCGACCAGGGCGGGGCCGGGCTCGGCGTTGACCACCAGCGGGTGGATGACCAGGTCGGACGGGTAGCCGCCGTAGGCCTGGTCGAAGGCGACGTCGAGGCGTCGCCGGGCGGCGTGCTCCAGTTCGGAGAGCGGCCGTAGGCCGTCCCGCTCGTTGGCGGCCCAGGCGGCCACGGGCACCAGCACCGCCTGGTGCCGGGCCGCCTCGCCGACGGCGTGGTAGAGGGCGGCCAGACTGCTCAGTGATCCGCTCAGGCCGACGATCACTCGGGTGGTCCCGGTCATGGCCGTTCGCCTCCGTCTCTCCGGCGGCTCTCTCCATCGGGCTCCGCCGGTTCGGAACTCCTTGCTTCGGATGTCTCCAGTGAACCCCGGAACGGAGCCGTCCGTACCGCCGCTGACACCACCATGACGCGGGTCGCCCACATTTTGACAGCGCTCTGACGGGCCGGTCGGGATCCCCCGGCCGATCGCTCAGCCCAGCCCCGGGACGAACTGGACCAGCAGGTCGATCGCCTTGATGCCGAGGAACGGCAGCACCAGCCCGCCCAGTCCGTACACCCGCAGGTTGCGCCGGAGCAGGTCGGTCGCGGAGGCCGGCTGGTAGCGCACGCCGCGCAGGGCGAGCGGGATCAGGGCGACGATGATCAGCGCGTTGAAGATGATCGCGGAGGCGATCGCCGAGGTGGGGCTGTGCAGCTCCATGATGTTGAGGTGGTGCAGCCCGGGGTAGGCGTTCGCGAACATCGCGGGGATGATCGCGAAGAACTTGGCCACGTCGTTGGTGATCGAGAAGGTGGTCAACGCGCCCCGGGTGATGAGGAGTTGCTTGCCCACCCGGACGATCTCGATCAGCTTCGCCGGATTGGAGTCGAGGTCGACCATGTTGCCGGCCTCCTTGGCGGCCGGGGTGCCGGAGTTCATCGCGACGCCGACGTCCGCCTGGGCGAGGGCGGGGGCGTCGTTGGTGCCGTCGCCGGTCATCGCGACCATGTTCCCGGCGGCCTGTTCGCGCCGCAGGTGGGCGAGCTTGTCCTCCGGGGTGGCCTCGGCGAGGAAGTCGTCCACCCCGGCCTCGGCGGCGATGGCGCGCGCGGTCAGCGGGTTGTCCCCGGTGACCATGACGGTACGGATGCCCATCCGCCGCAGCTCGGCGAAGCGTTCGGCGATGCCCTCCTTCACCACGTCCTTGAGCTCGACCACGCCCAACGCCCGTGCGCCGTGCCGGTCGTGGACGGCGACCAGCAGTGGGGTGCCGCCGGCCCGGGCGATCCGGTCCACCAGCGGTTCGGCCTCCGCCGGCAGCCGCCCGCCGGAGTCCGCGACCCAGCGGGCGACGGCGTTCGCCGCGCCCTTGCGGACCAGGCAGGTGGTGCCGTCCGGCCAGGTGAGGTCGACGCCGCTCATCCGGCTGTGGGCGGTGAACGGTACCGGCTGCTGCTCGCCGAGTTCGCCGGGGGAGCGCGGCGGCACCCAGTACTGACGGTTCGTCAGTTCGACCAGTGACCGCCCCTCCGGTGTCCCGTCCGCGATGGAGGCCAACTGGGCGGCCTCGGCGAGCTGTTCGGTGGTCGCCCCGGGCAGCGGGTGCAGGGCGACGGCCCGTCGGTTGCCGTGGGTGATGGTGCCGGTCTTGTCGAGCAGCAGCACGTCCACGTCCCCGGCGGCCTCCACCGCCCGGCCGGAGAGGGCGACCACGTTGCGCTGCACCAGCCGGTCCATCCCGGCGATGCCGATCGCGGAGAGCAGGGCGCCGATCGTGGTCGGGATCAGCGCGACCATCAACGCGACCAGCACGATGGTGGTCTGGGGCGCGTGCGCGTAGACGGCCATCGGCTGGAGCGAGACAACCGAGAGCAGGAAGACGATGGTCAGCGAGGCCAGCAGGATGTTGAGCGCGATCTCGTTCGGCGTCTTCTGCCGGTCGGCGCCCTCGACCAGGGCGATCATCCGGTCCACGAAGCTCTGCCCGGGGCGGGAGGTGACCCGGACGACCAGGTGGTCGGAGAGCACCCTGGTGCCGCCGGTGACGCCGGTGCGGTCGCCGCCGGACTCGCGGATGACGGGTGCCGACTCCCCGGTGATCGCCGACTCGTCGACCGTGGCGACGCCCTCGACCACCTCGCCGTCCCGCGGGACCACCTCGCCGGCCGGGACGAGCACGATGTCGTGCACCATCAACTGCTCGGCGGGGATGACCTCGTGGCGGTGGTCGCGGGTACCGACCCGCCAGTGCAGCAGCCGCCGGGCGGTGGTGGCGGACTGGGCGCGGCGCAGCGACTCGGCCTGCGCCTTGCCGCGGCTCTCCGCGACGGCCTCGGCGAGGTTGGCGAACAGCACGGTCAGCCAGAGCCAGAAGGAGATCACCCAGGCGAAGACGCCCGGGTGGAGGACGGCGCTGATCGTGGTGAGCGCGGAGCCCGTCTCCACCACCAGCATCACCGGGTTGCGCATCATGGTGCGCGGATGGAGCTTGCGGACGGCGGCGGGCAGCGCCTCGGCCAGCTGGCGGCGGGTGATCAGCCGGCGGCGGCCGCCCGGCGAGGTGGGCCGGTGGCTCGGCGGCGGCTCGGGCGCGGGGGCCGCGGTGCGCTCCGGGCGGCGGAACCAGTTCTGCTGGTCGGGGGTGTTGTCCGGGGTGGTGAGGGCCGAACGGCGCATCGTCTCGGGGGACCTTCCGGGCCGCCCCGGTTCGTCGGGGGCGGCGGGTTCGGGTGGGGCTGCGGGGACGGCGGACAGCCCACCACCGGAGAACCGGGGGACATGCCGCTCTTGACACAGGATTGGCGGCGAAACCCCCGTCCTTGACGGAGCTCTGACACCGCCGCCGGCCGACCGCCGGACCGCTGTCAGGAAGGCGTCAAGGACGGGCCCCGGGCCGTACGCCCTGCGTCAAGGGCGGGTGCGGTCGGTGTGCGGAGGGTCTCCACTGGAGGGGTGCGGCCGCCCGGGCCGTCGTCTGGAGGGACCCCGCCATGACCACTGTCACCGCCGTCATCGACGTCGACGAGCCGCTGGAGCGGACGGTCCGCCTCGTGCCCGCCGCCTGGCGCCGGGACCGCCCCGAGCCGCCGGAACCGTCCCCGGCCGCCGACCGGGACCGCACCCGCCCGGCGAACTGCCGCTTCGCGATGCACTACGAGGACTGACACCCGTCAGGGCGTCCGCCGCCCACGCGCCCACCCAGAGGAGCAGCCGCCATGACCCAGCTCATCGCCCCGCCCGTCCCCACCACCCCCGGGACCGCCCCTGGAGCCGTCTCCGCCGACGTGCTCGGCGGCCCCTGGCCGGCCACGGCGCGGCCCGGCCGGGGAGCCGATCTGCTGATCGGCGGGGTCGGGCTGGCCGAGGCCGCCGAGCGGTTCGGCACCCCGCTGTACGTGCTGGACGAGGCCGAGGTCCGGGGGCGGGCCCGGGCGTACCGGCGGGCGCTGCCGCACGCCGAGGTGCTGTACGCGGCCAAGGCCTTCCTCTGCAGCGCGATGGCCGACTGGGTGGAGCAGGAAGGGCTGGGCCTGGACGTCTGCTCGTCCGGCGAGCTGTGGCTGGCGGTCTCGGCCGGCTTCCCGGCGCAGCGGATCCTGCTGCACGGCAACGCCAAGTCCCCGGAGGAACTGCGGCTGGCGCGGCGGCTGCGGGTCGGGCGGATCGTCATCGACGGCCCGGCGGAGATCGCGCGGCTGGCCGCCCTGGTGGCCGCCGACACGCCGCAGAAGGTGCTGGTCCGGATCGTCCCGGGGATCGCCGCCGGGCACCACGCGGCGGTGCGGACCGGGGTCGGCGGGCAGAAGTTCGGCTTCCCCGTCGAGGGCGGCGACGCGGCCGACGCGATCGCCCGGGTGCTCGACCAGCCGGGGCTCGAACTGGCGGGCCTGCACTGCCACCTGGGCTCGCAGATCACCTCGGTCGAGCCGTACCTGGAGGCGGTGGACGCGGTGGTGCGGCTGCTCGCCGAGACCCGGGACCGGCACGGCGTCGAACTGCCCGAACTGGACCTCGGCGGCGGCCATGGCATCAGGTACCTGCCCGGGGACGAGGAGTTGGACCTCGCCGAGTTCGCCGTCCGGGTCACCGACCGGCTGGCGGTGCGCTGCGCCGAGGCCGACCTGGACGTGCCCCGGCTGATCGTCGAACCCGGCCGCGCGATCGCCGGACCGGCCGCCGTGGCGGTCTACCGGGTGCTGTCCGTCAAGCACACGGCGGACGGCCGCTGCTTCGTCGCGGTGGACGGCGGCATGAGCGACAACCCGCGCCCGGCCCTGTACGGATCGCCGTACACGGTGCGGCTGGTCGGCCGCCGCTCGGAGGCGGGGGAGACACGGGTCGACGTGGTCGGCCGCCACTGCGAGGCCGGGGACGTGCTCGTCCGCGACGCCGCACTGCCCGCCGACCTGCGCCCCGGCGACCTGCTGGCGATGCCGGCGGCCGGCGCGTACCAGCTGTCCATGGCGTCCGGCTACAACCTGGTCGGCCGCCCGGCCGTGGTCGCGGTGAAGGACGGCCGGGCCCGCCTGCTGATCCGGCGCGAGACGGTCGAGGACTTCCGCCTGCGCGAGGTCGGCCGCTGACGGCGGACGGCGGCCGTGTGGGAAGTCGGCCCGGCCGTGCTCGTGCAGGGCGCGGATCGCGGCGACGGCCTGGTCGCGGTGCCAGGCCAGCGGGGAGTC